>NZ_JBFODV010000001.1:0-1194 GCF_040908495.1 Aeromonas sp. R1-1
AGCGAGTAATCGCGCTGTGTCCGTTTCACACCTTGTCCCATCGGGCTCTCCATTTATTAGGGGGAAAGGTGTAAACCATATTCAGGACGGGACACTTGGGATAAAAAAGGCTGCTACGGCAGCCTTTTTTGATCCTCTCCCCTATAATCCCGAACGCCCTTCACTGTTCCGGCATTCGCCCAGAGAGTTACTATGCATCTTCAATGTCCCCGCTGCCGCAGTCCGCTCCATCTTCATGAAGCCTCCCAGGGACGCTATTGCGACAACAAGCATCACTTCGATCCGGCACCGGAAGGTTATCTGGATCTCATCCCCGGCAAGAAAAACCCCAAAGACAGCGACAGCCGTGCCCTGATGCGCGCCAAGCACCATTTTCTGGAAGCCGGCCACCAACTGCCGCTGGTTGAGGCAATGGCCGGCCTGCTCACTCCGCTGGCCCCACAAGAGCTGATCCATCTTGGGTGCGGTGAAGGCTACTACTGCCGCGCGCTGGCAGAGCGCCTGCCCGGCTGGCAGTTTGCTGGAGTTGATATCGCCAAGAACACCATCTTTGCCGCCAAAAAAGCGCAGCCGGACGGCCAGTTTGTCATTGCCGATCCCGCTCGTGCGCCGTTGCAACCGAGTTCTGCTCAGGTGCTGTTGGTCAACGATCTCAAGGTCAAGACCGAACAGCTGGTCAGCTGGCTGGCCCCCGGTGGCTATCTGCTCTATCTGCAGCCGGGCCCGCGCCATCAGTGGCAACTGCGGGTCAGCCTCAATCCGGTGAGCATGGAACACCCCCTCAGCTGGCCAACCCTCGGCGGCCTCAATCCGATGGCTCAACAGCGCTGCCAGTTCAGCCTCACCATGGATCAGGCCATGCGCAGCTTTATTCTGGAGACCAGCCGTCTTGGCTGGCGGGCAACCGGTGAGCAGCGTCACGCTTTCGCTCAACAGGGCACGAATGAACTGGAACAGGATCTGCTGCTGACCCTGTGGCAAAAGCCCATCTGATCACTGGGGGGGGAGCCTTGCAAGGCTCCCGCCCCGTTTTTCCCCATGCCCCCTGCGTGATCTAGCTCACAACTTGAGTCATCGACCTTGTTGCTCAGAACAGCCTTGTGTCTAGTCCTGAAATAGGTTTACACATTTTCAACTAGCATTTCTCTACTCAGAACCCCCTATGTACCGCATCGGGGGTTCTGTATTTCAACG
>NZ_JBFODV010000010.1:0-5708 GCF_040908495.1 Aeromonas sp. R1-1
ACGGCCCGCCAATGCGGGCCGTTGTTGTTTATGGCTCGTCTACACTGCTAGATAGTTTCCATCTGGAGTGTACGGTTATGAATATTGCTCGTCGACTGCAACTGATAGCGCTGCTGGTGATGCTGACGCTCATTTTTCTCAGTTGGTTCAGTATCAATCGCCTTGGGGCAGGCAACCGTGATTTGAGCTATGTGACGGACAATACGGTGCCCAGTATTTCGCTGATTAAGGAAGTGCAGGCCGATTTCTATGAATTGCACTCGCTGGTACAAACACATGTGCTCAATACCGACTCAAGCAGGATGCAGCAGATTGAAACGGGTATCACCGAGATACGGGGACAGATCAATTCGCTGCTCGACAAATATAAGGCAGAGATGCTCTCCAATGATGAAGATCGGCGCCTGACCGACGATGATCAACGTATTGTCGCGCAATATTATCAGGAGATAGACAAGGTTCTGCAGCTCTCCCGCCAAAACAAGAACGATGAAGCAAGAGACATGCTGGCGGGAGAGGCATACGGATTGTTCCAGCAGTTTGCCAAGGCAATCGAGCTTCACGTCAACTTCAATATGGATTTGGGACTGGCGCTCAAGAAGCAGGGCCAGGAGAACTACGACAGCAGCCTGCAAACCCTGTTGTTTATCGCCGGTGGTGCCACCGTGCTGACGATGGGGCTGTTTGTCTGGTTGTTCAATCAGGTGGCCAATCCCCTTCGCACCGCCATGGATACCCTGACCCGGATCCAGCGCGACCTCAACTTTACCCTGAGAGCAGATGTGAAACAGCAGGATGAGATTGGCCTGACCCTCAATGCGGTCAACCGGCTGCTCGATACGCTGCAACAGACATTTACCGAGTTTTCCGTCGGCAGCTTGCAGATCAAGAGCACTGCCGAATCCCTCTCTCAGGCAGCGCAACACCTGGCCAGCTCGGCTAATCAGGCCAATGATGCCACCAGTCTGATAGCCGCCGGTGTCGAAGAGATGACGGTCAGCATCACAGATATCTCCCAGCGCACTCAGGAGACGAGCCGCATCACCAACGAGTCGGGGCAGCTGGCGACCGAAGGGGGCCGGACCATCGAGCGCACCGTTCATGCCATCAACGAGATAGCCGACTCCATTCGGCAGGCCTCGGCCGAGGTCATTGCGCTGGGTGAGGGCATTTCGCGCATTGGCGGTGTGGTCAACGTGATCCGTGATGTGGCAGGGCAGACCAACTTGCTGGCCTTGAACGCGGCCATTGAAGCGGCGAGGGCCGGGGAGTCCGGCCGTGGCTTTGCGGTGGTGGCGGATGAGGTGCGCAAACTGGCTGAGCGGACGGCGCAATCCACCCAGGAGATCTCCGCCACGGTAGAGGCGATCCAGCAGGAGTCAAACAATACGGTCTCTCGCATGCATCTGGTGGAGGAGAAGGTGAGTCAGGGGGTCACCATGGCGACCGAGAGTGGCGCCATTATTGCCGAGATCCGCAGTGCGTCGCACCGGGTGATGGATCAGGTGGGCGAGATCACCAATGCCATCCGCGAGCAGAGCTCTGCCGCCGAGTCGATCGCTCATCAGGTAGAGCAGATTGCTCAGGTCGTGCAGCAAACCAGCAGCACAGCGGAAGAGACCTCAGCCGCCGCCGAGGAGCTCAATGTCACCACAGAGAGCATCCACCAGCAGATATCCCGCTACCGCATTCAGTAACGCCGACGGTTGTTATCCATCTGCTATCCCCGCCAGCTGGCGGGGATTTTTTTATATGGCTTGCTTAGAAGCCTGAGCCCGGTTGCTGCAAAAATGCCGCCTCTTCCGGTGTGCTGGTGCGACCGAGTATGTCGTTGCGGTGGGGGAAGCGGCCAAAGCGTTCGATGATCACCTGATGGCGGCGGGCAAAGTCGGCAAATCCGGCAAAGGTCGCCTGCGCCGGTGTGCCAGCCTGCTCGGCAGCGAGTGCCTCGAACAGCGCCACACTTCTGGCCTGTTGTTCGCGGGATTCGGCATGCTCTAGCGGCAGATAGAAGAAGACCCGCTCCAGTGGCGAGAGGGATTTGTCAGCCCCGATGGACAGCCCTTTCAGGCAGAGATCCCTTGCCAGCGGATCTTGGGCAAAGGCCGCAGGCGTGCCGCGATGGATATTGCGGGGCAGTTGGTCGAGCAGCAGGATCAGCGCCAGCCGACCGCTGGGGAGATCGGCCCAGTGGGCGAGGCTGCCCTTGGCTGCGGCCTCTGCCAGCTCGCCAAAGCGGCTGGCCAGCATGGCATCCGTTTCGCTGCTTTTTCCCCACCAGAGGGGGGCTTGCCGTGTGGCCCGCAGGACGTCATCGGCTTCGTCGCCAAACCAGAGATCGAGTAGAGGTTGCCAGGGTTGCATGGGAACTCCTTGAGGTGATTCAGAGGGAACCAGGAACAAATGGCTCAGGGGTGCTGCCGAAACGGCGGCTTCTCGTTACACTGTGCCATCTTTTGCCCGAAAGACGTAACCCCCCGATGGCGAGCGCCGGATTTTTGGCTCGGCCGATGATGGCCTGCGATCGCCATGAGGTGGTCCTGTTGACCCTGGTGGTTATCGGGATGTACATCTCTCTCGCGGTGTTGTTCTCACTGATATAAGGAATCTTTGATATGGCCGGAACCAGTTTGTTGGCCCTGCTCGACGATATCGCCAGCGTGCTCGATGACGTGGCGCTGATGACCAAGGTTGTGGTGAACAAGCGCGAGACATTTTTCGGGAAGACGTTTCTCACTGATATAAGGGATCTTTGATATGGCTGGAACCAGTTTGTTGGCCCTGCTCGATGATATCGCCAGCGTGCTTGATGACGTGGCGCTGATGACCAAGATGGCGGCCAAGAAGACCGCCGGGGTGTTGGGTGATGATCTGGCCCTCAACGCGGAGCAGGTCTCCGGGGTGCGCGCCGAGCGGGAGTTGCCGGTGGTGTGGGCGGTGGCCAAGGGGTCATTTCGCAACAAGCTGATTCTGGTGCCCGCCGCCATCGCCATCAGTGCCCTGGTGCCCTGGCTTATCACGCCACTCTTGATGCTGGGAGGCGCTTACCTCTGCTTTGAGGGGGCCGAGAAGCTGGCCCACAAGTTCCTGCCCCATAAGGCGAGTGAAGGTGAGGCACATACAGCCCCCATTCCCGATGATTTGGCCGCGTTTGAGCAGCAGAAGGTGAAGGGAGCGATCCGCACCGATTTTATTCTCTCTGCCGAGATCATCGTCATCGCCCTTGGCACGGTACAGGGAGCAAGCCTCGCGCTGCAGCTCTCGGTAGTGGCGGGCATCGCCCTGCTGATGACCATCGGGGTCTACGGGTTGGTGGGGCTGATCGTCAAGCTCGATGACATCGGTCTGCATCTGCTGCAAAAGCCCGATGGCAGCGCCCTGCGCCGCGCGGTGGGGCAGGGACTGCTGGTGACGGCGCCCCGTCTGATGCACCTGCTGGCACTGGTCGGCACCATCGCCATGTTCATGGTGGGCGGCGGCATTCTGGTGCATGGCTGGCCCTTTGCCCATCACCTGATTGAAGGCGCAGCCGCAGTTGTCGCCACCCTGCCCACTGTGGGGGCCGTACTGGCGGCGGTGACGCCGACCCTGCTCAACGCCGTGGCCGGTGTGGTGGCGGGTCTGCTGCTGGTTGCCGTGATGACGCTGGTGAGCCGTCTTGCCCCGGCCAAGGGATAAGCGAGCTTGCGGGCCATTGTCTCTTTTTTCCTCTCTTCATTTTTTGGCCTTCGGGTTACCCGGTGTCGGACTTGCTGCCCGCAGGTCTGCTGCGCCTCCCGATAAAGGCCTTTGCGAGAAGTTATGTATCAACAACAGTGGAATAACGACCATATCTACCCGGGCCTCGACAGCCCAGAGCTGGAAGCGGACATGCGCGCAGCCCGCCACGCGCTGGAAGAGCTGGCCAGCTATATGGCGGGTCTGGACGGGGTGCGCGACGATGACGCAGCGCTGCTGGATTTCTTGCGGGAAGTGCGGCTGCGCGCCCGTGATATTCGCCATATCGGCTGGAACGTCGCCATTCTGGCCGCGTGCCGCGGCAGTCAGGATGCGCGGGATCCGCAGGCCAAACAGCTGGCGTCCCGTGCCCGCGCCCTCAACGCCGATCTGTTCAAGACCCTGGCGCCGGTGGAAGATCTGATGCTGGCGCTGCCGGAAGATGAATTTGCCGCGCTGATGAGGGATCCGTTGCTCGGCGAGGAGGCGTACCGCTTGGGCCATGAGCGTCGTTTGCAGGATCAGCGCTTGCCGGTGGCGGCGGAGCAGCTGGTGATTGGTCTGGGCACCGATGGCCTGCACGCCTGGGGCAACCTCTATAACGATCTGGTGGGCAAGATCCGCTTGACCATTGATGGCCGCGAGATGGGGCTGGCCGAGGCGAGCAATCTGCTCTCCAGCCCGATACGTGCGCTGCGTTTAGAAGCCTTTGATGCCATCAGCGCCGGTTGGGAAGGGGAGCAGGAGACGGTTGCCGCTATCCTCAATGCCCTCAACGGCTGGCGGCTGGAGCTGGCCCGTCAGCGCGGCAAAACCCGTGTGCTCGATGCGCTGGATCTCTCCTGCCATCAGAGCCATATCGAGCGAGCCACCCTCGATGCCCTGATGAGCGAAACCTGGCGAGCCCGTGGGTTGGGTCAGCGCGCCCTGGGGCTGATGGCCGAGCGCCTTGGTCTCGACGATCTGGGGCCGGAGGATCTCTTTGCGCCGCCGCCTGCTTCCAGCAGCCGCGACATTCCTTTTGATGAGGCGATCGAGTTGATTGCCAATGCCTTTAGCCGTTTCGATCCCGAGATGGGGGCATTTGCCCGCATGATGGCCGAGAAGGGGTGGATTGATGCGGCGCCCACACCAAATCGCCGCACCGGCGCCTACTGCACCAAGTTTGCCGAACCGGTCGAGCCGCGGGTCTTCGTCACCTATGCCGGCACCATGGACAATGTCATTACCCTGGCCCATGAGCTGGGTCACGCTTGGCACAACTGGGTGATCCGCGATCTGCCGATGAGTCAGCGCAGCTACCCCATGACGCTGGCGGAGACCGCCTCCATCTTCGCCGAAACTCTGGTGCGCAGCGCCCTGTTCGAGCAGGCGCAAAGCCCGGAAGAGCAGCTGGCCATCGCCTGGGCGGAGGCCGATGGCGCAGCCACCTTCCTGGTCAATATTCCGGCCCGCTTCGATTTCGAGCGGGCGCTGGTGGCTGAGCGGGCGCAGGGTTATGTGTCGGCAGAGCGACTCAAGACGCTGACTGACGAGGCATGGGGGCGCTGGTATGAGGGGAGCCTGACCCGCTATCATCCCATGTTCTGGGCGGCCAAGGCGCACTTCTCCATCGCCGGGCTGGGCTTTTACAACTACCCCTATCTGTTCGGTTATCTGTTCAGCCTCGGGGTCTATCAGCAGTTGATGAGCCGCAAGGCGGCGGGGGAAGAGGGCGTGGCCGAGGCCTATCGCGTCTTGCTGCGCGATACCGGCCGGATGAGCGCCGAAGATCTGGTAGCCAAGCATCTGGGGCAGGATATCCGTGAGGCCGCCTTCTGGCAGGGGAGTCTGGCACAAGTAGCGCAGGCGGTAGAGCGCTTCGCGCAGTTGCCTGCCTGATTGGGTCAGCGGTGATATGAACAACAGGCCCCCGGACAGTCTCGCTGTCCGGGGGCCTGTTTGTTATGCCTGCTTTTGTTGCGGTTTGATGGGACCAACGAATAGAGGAC
>NZ_JBFODV010000100.1:0-2743 GCF_040908495.1 Aeromonas sp. R1-1
ACCCTGTGCTCGCCCCCCTTTTCATCCTGCAGCAGCAAACCGTTGCCCAGCATGTCGCCGCAAAGCCAGTCGTGGGTGGCCAGATCGGCGGGCGTGCGCGGCGTCCCCTTGCGCGCCAGATAGGCGGGGGCGGCGCAGAGCAGCATCCGGGTCTGCCCCAGTTTGCGGGCCACCAGAGTCGAATCGGGCAAAGTGCCGACCCGCAATGCCACGTCGATCCGCTCAGCAATGAGATCCCGCTTCTCGTCGTCGGCGATGATCTGGATGGTGAGGCCGGGGTGGGCCTGCAGCAGCGGTGAGAGGGCCAGAGCCAGCGGCTGGCCCGCCATCCCCACCGGGGCAGTGATCCGCACTTCTCCGAGCAGGGCGTCGCGCACCTCCGAGAGGCGCAGCTCGGTCTCGTTCAGGGTCTGCTGCAACGCCCGACACCCTTGCCACACCACCTCTCCCGCCTCGGTCAGACTGAGACGACGGGTGGAGCGATGGAGCAGGGGCAGTCCGAGCAGGCTCTCCAGCTGACTGATATGCTGACTGACGGCGGAGGGGGTCATGCCAAGGGATTTGGCTGCCCCTGTCATGCTGCCCGCTTCCACCACGGCGGCGAAGATGGCGTAACGTCTGAGCTGTTCCATTATTAAATCCAGCTTATAAGTGAATGCATTTTTGAGGTGATTATTAAATCATAAATGGCGGCGTAGGATAGCCCCATTCCAACAGTGAAGGAGAGTTCCCCATGAAGATTGCCCTGATCGGTGCCAGCGGTTTTGTCGGTTCAGCCATCCTGAACGAGGCCGTCAGCCGCGGCCATCACGTCACCGCCATCGTCCGCGATGTCAGCAAGGTGGCCGCCCATCCGCAGGTCACCGCCATGGCGGTGGATGCCCAAAACCCGCAGGCATTGGCCGAGGTGCTCAAGGGGCACGATCGGGTGATCAGCGCCTACAACCCGGGCTGGACCACACCGGATATCTACGACCAGTACCTCAAGGGCGCCAACGCGATCGTCGCAGCAGCCAAAGCGGCCAACAGCTGGCTGCTGGTAGTAGGTGGCGCCGGCAGTCTGGAGGTTGCCCCCGGCGTGCAACTGGTGGATACCCCTGAGTTTCCGGCCGAGTGGAAACAGGGGGCGCTGGCGGCCCGCGACGGTCTCACCGCCCTGCGTCGTGAAACCACTCTCGACTGGCGCTTTGTCTCTCCCCCGGTGTTCCTCGAACCGGGCGAGAAGCGCGGCGGCTACCGGATTGGTGCCGATCAGGTGCTGTTCAGCGGCGAACTGCCTGCCGGGATCACCGCCGGTGATCTGGCTGACGGTGTGCTGAACGAGGTGGAAAAACCGGCTCACCAGCGCCAGCGCTTTACCCTGGGTTACTGAGAGCCAGCAGGCGGTTAAGGCCAGAATACGCGGTCACTCGCCTGTGCTTTCGGTCAGGTGAAAAACCGCTCAACCAGAAGGGAGGCATCCGCCTCCCTTCTGTTTTGGCCATTTTCTGTTTTGGTCATTTTTGCCGCTGGCAGCTTGCCTCTGGTTATCACTCTCCCCCTCATCGTTGCCCCTTTACCCCGCAATGGCTGCGCAAAAAACCTTCAGCTCATCAGGCGCCGAATTCCATTTCGAATTTTGTATATAACTAAGAATAATTTGTTGTTTCCGTCTTATAACACCGAACAGTAGCATCCCCTTCATTCCAGATGGCGCCACACCGCAAGAGCAAACAGCCACGCTGTCGTGCCATCCCGTTTGCCGCTCATCAGACCTGCCCGCACCAGAGGCAGCAGAAGAGATGGCGCCAGAGATAACGAAAGAGTGAGGAGGTGCACATGGAACATTCACCACTGCCGATCATCGATCTGGCTGCCCTCAACGGGGCACCCGAGGTGCGTCGCCCTATGCTGGCCAGGCTTGCCGCGGCCGCCCGCGACGTCGGCTTTTTCTATCTGACAGGGCATGGCCTGAGTGACGCCGAGCAGCGAGAGACCCTGGCGCTGGCAGAGCGCTTCTTTACCCTGCCGGAGCAGGAGAAACTGGCGGTGCAGATGGTCAACAGCCCCCACTTTCGCGGCTACAACCGGGTCGGTGCCGAGCTGACCCGCCAGCGGCCGGATCTGCGAGAGCAGTTCGATATCATGAATGAGGCGCAAGCCCTGCCTGCGGCCCTGATCCGTGAACCCTGGCAGCGGCTGATCGGCCCCAACCAGTGGCCAACCGCCCTGCCAGAGATGAAAGCCCATCTGCTGGCGTGGCAAGATCGGCTGAGCGATATCACCCTCACCCTGCTGGCCGCTTTTGCCGAGGTGCTGGAGCAACCGGCCCAAGTGTTTGACGACAGCATCCGCGGCGCCCCCTATCAGCATATGAAGCTGATTCACTACCCGGGACAAGAGGCAGGCGGCAGCAGTCAGGGGGTCGGCGCTCACAAGGATCCCGGCTACCTGACGCTGGTGATGCAGGACAATCATTCGGGGCTTGAGGTCGAGACGGCCGACGGCTGGATCTCCGCGCCCCCCCTGCCGGGAGCGCTGGTGGTCAATATCGGCGAGCTGCTTGAGCTGGCCTCCAACGGCTATCTCAAGGCGACCCTGCATCGGGTGGTGAGCCCGCCGCCCGGCGTCTCGCGCCTCTCCTGCGCCTTCTTTATGGCGGCGCGGCTCGATGCCACCGTGCCACTGCTCAGCCTCTCCCCCGAGCTGGCAGCGCAGGCGAAAGGGCCGGAGAGTGACCCGACCAACCCGCTCTTCTATCAGG
>NZ_JBFODV010000101.1:0-7482 GCF_040908495.1 Aeromonas sp. R1-1
GCGAAGATCACCAGATTGCCGATGAGGCTGATCACCACTCCGGCCACCGAGACCGGCTGCCAGACAAAGCCTTCGTAAAAGGTGGAAAGGGTAAGCGCCACCAGCGGAAAGAGCACGGTGGCGTAGGAGGCCTTGCTGGCACCGATGCGCCCCACCAGCGTCAGATAGGCGGTAAAGGCGATCACCGAGCCAAACAGGGCGAGGTAGACCATGGCCGCCAGATAGTGGCCATCGGTTGGCACCATCAGTTGCTGCCCGAGCAATGTGACCCAGCCCAGCAACAGCACCACGCCGTAAACCATGCCCCAGGGCACCAGTTGCAGTACGTGGTAGCCGTGGCGTTGGCCCCGGGCCGAGACCAGATTGCCCAGCGAAAAGCAGAGGGTGCCGCAACAGGCGAGCAGCAGCCCCTTCCAGCCGTTTGCACCCAGTTGCGCATCCGCCAGCACCGGCCAGAACAGTAACAGGGTGCCAAAGAGTCCCAGCAAGGAGCCTTGCAACCAGCGCAGGGTGGGGCGCTTGCGCTCGAACAGCCAGAGGTTGAGGCCGTTGAAGATGCTGGCACTGGCGAAGATCACCGCCGACATGCCGCTCGGGATATAGCGTGTGGCGTGGTAGAAGCAGAGAAAGTTGGTGGAAAAGAGCAGGGCACCGAGTAGTGCGGCATAGCGCTGGCCGTGCCAGGGGAGGCGTGGAAAGCGGCCGCTGGCGGTGAGCAGTGCAAACAGCGCAACCGCTGCCAGCAGGAAGCGATAGAGCACCGAGACCTCGATGGGGATGGGGCCAAGTTGCCAGGCGATGGCAATCCAGGTGCTGCCCCAGATAAGCACGGTGGCAAGATAGAGCATCAGATTCATCACAGTTCCGGTGAGTCAGGGAGAGATGACCCACTATGGGGCGAGCCCTGATGGCTGGATTGCACCATCTTGCGGTTTTTCATCGCCCTGCGCTGTCATCTGCAGGCGCGGTCGGTAAGATGGATGGCAGCGGGATAACCCGTACACATAACCGGAACAGGCGGCAGGGGCGAATGAAAACAGCAGGGGTATTTGATGCACTGGTCAGCACCGGCGCCCGGCTGGAGGACGCCTGCTGGCTCGAACCCGGGCTTGGCGTCGCCAGTTGGCGCAACTGCTATGACCAGACCCGCTATCACAAGCCGGGCCACCACACCCTGAGCGTCTATCTACAAGGAGGCGAGCAGACCGAGCGACTCGATGGGCCGGGTGGCCACGGCGGCACCGGCAAGGTGTGCATCATGCCGGATCACCACAGATCCGAGTGGCTGGTGCGCGAAGAGTTTCGCTTCTTTCATCTCTACTTCACCCCGGCTCACCTCACCCGTATCGCCGAGGAGGTGTGTGACAAGGAGGGGCGCCACCTGCAACTGGTGGACAAGACCTTTATAGACGATCCGCAGGCGGCTTCGCTGGTGCAGCGCCAACTGATGCAGCTTCAGTGGCAGCACGGGGTCGATCGGCTGGCACTTTCCCACGGCGCCTGGATGTTGATCCTCCACGTCTATCGCCACCACACCGAGGAGGCTCCCGGTCTGCCGCCTCTGCGCGGCGGGCTGGCGCCGGTGGTGATCAAGCGGGTGCAGGAGTATCTGCAGGCCCATCTGGCCGATTCGGTCACGCTGGCAGAGCTGGCCCAGCAGGCGGGGCTGAGCGAGTATCACTTTGCCCGCATGTTCGGCCAGAGTCTCGGCTGCCCGCCCCACCGCTATCTGCTGGGGCTGCGGCTCAAACGGGCCAAGCAGCTGTTGGCCGGCCCCGAGCCGCTGGCCAGTATCGCCAGTCAGTGTGGCTTCTCTTCCCAGGCCCATTTCAGCAATCGTTTTCGCGAGGCGTTTGGTTTGACGCCGGGGCAGTGGCGGGCGCAATTGTCATCTTCTCGTCACAGATAACCCTGAGACTTTGGACAAAAGAGGTGTACTCTCTACCACTTATCCATTGAAAGGAATGCCCATTGAATTATCGCAAACGTCAAATCCGTACCCGTCATCTCTGGTTCAGCCACTGGAATGCCCCGCAAGATCGCACCGCTGTTGTTACCCCTCCCGAACCTGCAGTGCCTCACAGTTCACGTTGAAAAAGCCCCGCCTGCGATAGGATTTTTCCGGTAACTTTGCCACTATTGCCCCATCACAATGATGTGGACATGGCTGGATGTTTCTGGAACGTATTGAAGTCAAAGGTTTTCGCGGTATAAATCGCCTGTCGCTCGGGCTGGATCAGACCACAGTGTTGATCGGCGAGAATACCTGGGGTAAATCGAGCCTGCTGCGCGCCCTCTGGTGTCTGCTGGGGCAGGATGCCGAGCCCTATCAGTTCACCGCCGAGGATTTTCACCAACCGGAAGATCCCGAATTGGCCCCGGCGCGCCACCTGCAACTGGTGCTCACCTTCAGTGAGCACAGACCCCAGATGTGTCAGCACTCCCGTCGGCTGGCCCGTCTTTGCCCCTCCTGGGTGCTGCACAAGGACAAATTCCACCGCATTCACTATCGTGCTAGCGCCGAGCTGCAGGCGGATGGTTCTGTGCTCACCATTCACGACTTTCTCGACGGGGTAGGCAAGAGCTTGCCCATCGCCAACACCCACGAGCTGGTCTGCATGCTCATCACCATGAACCCGGTGTTCCGGCTGCGGGACGCCCGTACCGCTCGCAACGGGGTGGAGACATTGCAGTGGGGAGATCTCTCCGAGCATCGCCTGAGCGAGCTGGCGGACAAGCTGATCGACGAACCCCAGCGGATCGGCGAACCGGAGCTCAAAGAGGCGCTGCAGGCGGTGCGCCAGCTGATGGATCACTACTTCAACGCCCTGGCCCCCATCAAGAACAAGCCGCGCAGTCAGCGTGACATCATCAATCGCCCCATGACATTGCGCAATCCGGGCAACCTGCATACCCTGCTGCGCCGCGCCGATAACCGCGCGCTGCAGCTGGCGATGGCGGGGATGGCGGCTACCTTGTTGCAGGCGCGTGGCAACCGTGAGCTGGAGGAGGGGGCCCGTCCCATCATGATCCTGGAGGACCCGGAGAGCCGGCTGCACCCGACCATGCTGGCGCTGGCGTGGGGGCTGCTGGAACAACTGCCGGGTCAGAAGCTGCTCACCACCAACTCGGGGGACTTGCTCTCTTCCCTGCCGCTCAATCAGGTGCGGCGGCTGGTGCGCCGTCAGCAGGATATCCTCTGTCACCAGCTGGGGGGCGAGCGTTACAGCAGCGACGATCTGCGCAAGATCGCCTTCCACGTGCGGATCAACCGCCCCATGTCGCTGTTTGCCCGTTGCTGGCTGCTGGTGGAGGGGGAGACCGAGATCTGGCTGCTCTCCGAGTTGGCGCAGATCTGTGGTTACAGTCTGCGGGCCGAAGGGGTGCGGATCATCGAGTTTGCCCAGTGCGGCCAGTCGCCGCTGATCAAGGTGGCGCGGGATTTTGGCATCGAGTGGCACCTGCTGACCGATGGTGACGAGGCGGGGCTCAAGTATGCCACCTCGGCCCGGGGCCAGCTCAAGGGAGAGCGGGAGCGGGACCGACTGACCCAGCTCCCTGCCGCCGACATCGAGCACTACCTCTATCACAACGGTTTTGAAGCTGTGTTTCGCCGCGAGGCCGGGGTGGGCGGGCGCGCCATGTGGAGCGCCAGTCACATTATCAATAAGGCTATTCATCACCGCAGCAAGCCGGGAATGGCGCTGGCGGTGGTGGAAGAGGCGGAGCGGCTCGGCGCCGAGCATATTCCGCCGGTGATCCGCCAGATGTTTGCCCGGGTGGTGGCGCTGGCCCGCGGTCAGGGCTAAAGCCAGCGCCGTATCCCGTCCCTATGGACATGGCTGCCAGCAGGGCACCCTTCAAGGTGGGCCCTGCTGGCGCAAATTGCCCCGGATTGTTTGCCCGCGATTGTTTGTCGCGATTGGGGATAGCCGCCGGTTTGGGTATACTCGCCCCTCTCTGGCGCCCCGGTGGCGCACCTCGAATCTTTACTGCTGGAGGCGTCGTGTTCGTCCAACTCCCTTTTTGGCTCTTTCCCCTCACCGGATTGATGGCGCTTGGCGCCCTGATCGCCCTCGGTATCGTGCTGTGGCGCGGTGATATCTGCCCTGGCCAGCGCTCGCGCATCAGTCAGCAGCTCTTCTCCATCTGGGTCATTACTGCGCTCTCCCTGATGCTGGCGGTTGAGGCCAAGGCGGCCAGCTGGCTCATCTGGAGTGGTGGGGCTGCACTGGTGCTCGGGGTTGGCTTGTCGCTGGCCCAGTCACGGCTGGAGGGCAAGCGTTCAGTCCCCTCGACACTGCTCTGGCTACCGGCGTTGCCGCTCGCTCTCTATGGCTTCGGGCTGCTGCAACTGCAGGGCTGGGTGAGCGGTCTGCTGCAGATGGCGATGCTGGGGGCTGCTTTTGCCCATCTGATGCTGCTGCGGGCCCGTCATCGCCTCAAGGCATTCAATACCCTGTTGCCGCTGGCCGGTCTGGTGGGGGCGATGGCCAGCCTTGTCTGGCTGGCAGTGCTGGTGGGCTGGCAAGGGGGTGAGGCCAATCTCGATGCCCTGATCCCGGCGGTGGTGACCCAGGCAGCGCTGCTGGTGGCCTCTCTGCTGCTCTGGTTCAGCCCACTCTACTTGCAGCGTGATACCGCGCCAGTGGTGGTCTCCACCTCCCTGTGTGGCCTGCTGATCGCCCAGATTGCCGCTACCAGCGTGTTGCACCAGCTGATCTGACACTGGCGCTGAAAAGAGAAAGCCCCGAGCCTTGGCTCGGGGCTTTTGCATATCTGGCTTGCAGGTATCGCTGCTATCAATTCACAGCAATCGATCAATAGAAATCGTCGGCCCCGCAGATAAAGAGGCAACTGCTGCGCGGCTGGGCCAGATATTCGCGGGTCAATCCCTCCAGCGGCATGCCGAAGGTGCAGATATCTTGCGGCGAGGGGAGGGCGGTATCGAGGATCCGCCGCCAGTAGCCGCCGACCCCCTTGGGGGGGCTCGGCAGGTTGAAGGTGAGGGGCTCCCAGTAGGCGTTGAACAGCACATAGAGCGCCAGCTTGGTTTCGCTCGACAGCGCCGACATGGCGATGGCGTGGGAGTGGGGGCTGAAATCCGGTTGCCCGGCGTTGACTCCGTGCCAGCAGATCTCGCTGTGGCGCAGGATCTCGGTGAGCGACAGCGGCATGCTCTCCTGCTCCGGGCGCTGGAACAGGTGTTTGCGGTATTGGATCAGCTCCTTCATAAAGCGGAACATCTCCTGACTGCGGGCATTGGGCAGCCAGTTCATCCAGCAGGTGGCATTGTCCTGGCAGTAGCCGTTGTTGTTGCCCCGCTGGGTGCGCAGCAGCTCGTCTCCCATCAGCAGCATGGGGGACCCCACCGAGAGCAGGGTCGCCACCATCATGTTTTTGGCCTGGCGCATCCGCAGGGCGTTGATCTGGGGATCTTCCGTCACCCCTTCGTGGCCGTGGTTCCAGCTGAAGTTGTGATCGCAGCCGTCACGGTTCTCCTCCCCGTTGGCCTCGTTGTGTTTGCTGTTGTAACTGGCCCAGTCCCACAGGGTAAAACCGTCGTGACAGGTGACGAAGTTGATGCTTTTCTCGGGATCGGCGTGGTGATAGTGGTAGATGTCGGGACTGCCGCAGAGCCGCTCGACAAAGGCGGTGACGCTGTTGTCATCCCCGCGCAGAAAGCGGCGCACATCATCCCGGAACTGGCCGTTCCACTCACGCCAGCGGGCGCCGGCCAGTGACCCCACCTGATAGAGCCCCCCCGCGTCCCAGGCTTCGGCAATCAGCTTGATGTCGGCGATGTTGGGGTCGGTATCTATGGTGCGTAGAGTGGGGGCATTGGCCTGCGGCTGACCCGATTCATCCCGCGACAGAATGGCGGCCAAATCGAAGCGGAAGCCATCGACGTGCATCTCCTGACGCCAGAAGTGGAGGCTGTCCATGATCATCCGCAGCACCACCGGATGAGCGCCGTTGAAGGTGTTGCCGCAGCCCGAATAGTTGGTGTCCTTCTGGTTGTTGTCGAGGATGTAGTAGGCCTCGTTGTCGATGCCGCGAAACGAGAAGGTGGGGCCATCATCACCCCCTTCGGCTGTGTGGTTGTAAACCACGTCCAGGATCACCTCGATATTGGCCTTGTGCAGCGCCTTGACCATGTCGCGAAATTCGGTCAGCGGATCATCGCCGCAGGCGTATTGGGCGTGGGGGGCGAAAAAGGACATGGGGCTGTAACCCCAGTAGTTGGAGAGTCCTTTGGGCGCATCCTGAGGATCGAACTGGAACACCGGCAGCAGCTCGACGGCGGTGACGCCGAGAGATTGCAGGTAGGGGATCTTCTCAATCAGCCCGAGATAGGTGCCACGCAGCGCCGGATTGACCCCGGAGCTCGGGGACTTGGTAAAGCCCCCCAGATGCAGCTCGTAGATCACCGAGCGGGAGAGGGAGTGAGCGGGCAGTTTGTCTCCTTCCCAGTCGTAGTAGCGAGTATCGACCACCTTGTTCTTGGCGCAACAAGCCAGATTGCTGCCCGGACGGGCCGCCGCCCATCGATCGTAATTGGCGCCAAGCTCGATGCTGCGGCCGTAAGGGTCGAGCAACACCTTCTCGGCATCGAAGCGGGTGCCGCCGTATGGGCGCCACGGGCCCTGAATGCGATAGGCGTAACGCTGCCCGACCGAGATCCCCTCCACATGGATATGCCAGTAGTAGGCGGTGCGGTTGAGGCGCGGGGAGAGGGGGATCACCTCGGGGGTCGCATCGTCTGCACTTGCGAAGAGCAGCAGTTCGACCCGGCTGGCGAGGCGTGCCCAGATCGCGAAGTTGACGCCGTTACTGTCGGGTGTGGCCCCCAACTGACGGCAGTGACCGGCGGAGATGCGCATATTCTACCTACCCAAAATGAGGAGTGTTCACCTTATTGAGTGTAGTGCCGGATGCCTGGTAAGGACTCGATTGCCTGAAAAAACAGCATGATGCTGCTAATGACCGCACTATTTGTCCGATTAATCTACGAATAAACTTTTTTTGAGATATTTACTTGCAATCTGTGCGCTGGCGCCTATTATTGGCGACCTCAGACGCGGGGTGGAGCAGCCCGGTAGCTCGTCGGGCTCATAACCCGAAGGTCGTCAGTTCAAATCTGGCCCCCGCAACCATCTGAGATCCTGACCAGTCAAGCCGGTGTAACCGGTTGGTGGAAAAGGAGAAATCGAACTGGCTACTGCTCGGCCACTTCGAGGAAAAATTCGGACGCGGGGTGGAGCAGCTCGGTAGCTCGTCGGGCTCATAACCCGAAGGTCGTCGGTTCAAATCCGGCCCCCGCAACCAACTCTTTCGTCAGCTTGCGATGTGTAAACAGTCGAAAGCAGGCAAATGCCACCAAGCCACTGCTCGGCTTGAGGGTGACAATTCGGACGCGGGGTGGAGCAGCTCGGTAGCTCGTCGGGCTCATAACCCGAAGGTCGTCGGTTCAAATCCGGC
>NZ_JBFODV010000102.1:0-3001 GCF_040908495.1 Aeromonas sp. R1-1
CACCCCCACCAGCACCCCGAGGGCGCCACCGATAAGGCCGGTCGCGGTGGGCGAGGTATAGCCCCCCTCCTGGATCTCCACATCGGGTTTATCCACCCTCGGAGTCGGGTTCTCTACCTTGGCAAGCTGGAAGATCCCCTTGCTAAAACCGACCCCCTGCTCGTTGCAGCCATAACAGGGGTGACCGATGCCGACCGGCCAGATGCCGCCGCCCACATCGCAGAACTCCAGGGTCGAGCAGTTGCCGTAGGTCTCCGGCCCCTTGCAGCCCAGATGATAGAGACACCAGCCCTGCCGGTGCCCCTCATCGCCAAACTCCTTGGCAAAACGCCCTGCGTCGAAGTGCGGACGACGCTCGCAGTTCTCGTGGATCAGCCGCTCATAGGCAAACAGCGGGCGCTTCTTGCTATCCAGCGCCGGCAGCTTGCCGTAGGTGATGTAGTAGGCAACCGTGGTGAGGAAGTTGTGGGGATTGGGCGGGCAGCCCGGGATATTGATGATCGGGGTGCTGATATTGCCCAGCGCCTCTTCCAGACTGACAGCGCCGGTCGGGTTGCCACCGCTGGCAGGCACACCGCCCCAGGCGGCGCAGGAGCCGATGGCGATCACCGCAGCCGCGTCGGCGGCAGCACGGCGAATATGGTCGACGATGGGCTCACCGGCCACCATGCAGTAGACGCCACCATCTTTGAGCGGAATGGAGCCATCCACCACCAGCACATACTTGCCTTTATAGCGCTTGATGGCGTTGTGCTTGTTCTCTTCCGCCTGATGACCAAAGGCCGCCGAGAGTACCTCGTGGTACTCCAGCGAAATGGTGTTGAGGATCAGGTTCTCGATGGTGGGGTGCGTGGCGCGCAGCAGCGATTCGGTACAACCGGTGCACTCCTGCGCCCCAATCCAGATCACCGGCGGCCGTTCGGGGCTGGTGAGCGCAGTGGCCATCTTGGCGACGGCATGCTGACTTAATCCCAGGGTTGCGGCCATCCCGGCACACAATTTCATAAAATCACGGCGATTAATCCCATGAGCCGATAAAAAATTATCCTCGACCATTCTACTTATTCCCGTAGTGAGCACTTGTTTGATAAATGCTTAATAGCGGAAATGCTAAGGACTCACCCACACTGCAGTATTGATCTCTATCAATTTCGACCGGCTTACCCCTATTTTCATAGCGAGCCACATCACAAATGAAATTAATTACCCCCAAAGAGATATTTAGCAACTCCGTAAATTTTATGAACTTAATTGGATATTAAATAATTAATCACCGCATATCCTCTCTTTCACTGTAAGCCAAATTAACATGATTGAAATCTTGGCTATACCGCTCATTTCACAATACTGATGCCCACCCATAAATGATCCATTGAATATATCTTTACTCATTCCATTGCATATTCCATACAGTCATCCACGGAACAACCTCCTGACTTGCCTCTCCACACCAGGACTGTCTCACGGCCAGCTACCACCGGTAGCAAGCACGGCCTGCACGGCACGATTTACCTGCTGTCGCTTGATATCTGCTTGCATCTTGCCAGCGCTGCAGGGAGATGATTGCTCCTGCTAGCCCACACAGTACAACCTCGCTTGGCCTCCCTGCCGTTTAACACAGCTTAGTGAAAAGATGCCGCCGAGGTATGCATATCAGTATGGCCTCCCCCACTCTTTATTGTGTTGGATGCTGGTGAGTAAAATATCGCACTCACGGATATGTTTACGCATCATCGTGAATCTACATTCAAATTAATGGTGAGAGAAAAGGCAAGGTGGAAGGCTGCAGCAACATAGTTATCGATATTTAACTCGCGATGCATTCGCTCATCCGGTTACAGATGTTACCGCCCACCTTCACACTATTTACCTTCACGTCACCCTGCGTAATTAACCAGAGCGTAAATATCCATATCTATCGATATAGATGATAATTATTCTTGTTCAACTGCAGCAAAAAGAAATGAGTTGGGATGACGATGAACATGACAAGCGATAAGGGTGTTAACCATCACCCAAGCAGTGGTGCCAGCAACTGCAGCGCCTTATCGAACTCGAACTCGTTGACCGCCCGGCTCACCTCTTGAAATGCAGCACGCAGCGGCAATGCACTGACAGCCAGATCAGCCTCAATCTGCTGACAAAGCGCCAACGCCTGGGCATCGCTCTGTGCCAGCAAGGTCCCCAACTGCTGGAGTTGCGCCGCCAGCATCCCGGCATCGATGCCTCGGGAAGCGCCCATCGTCACAGGGGACGCTGCAAGCGCGGCTTCCAGCCAAGACAGCAGGGGCGTCAATTCTGCCATCAGGGATGGCAAGCGAGTTGCGACCCCTGCATCATCCCCCTCTTCACCGGCTTGCTCGAGCAGCGCAGCCTGCTCCGCCACACCGGTCGCCCCTATGGTGCTGGCACTGCCCTTGAGAGTGTGAACCAGACGCCGGGCCGTGACTTTGTCATCCGAGGCCCACGCCGAGTGGAAACTGGCTTCAAACCCCTGCTGCCCGTTACAAAAGCGCTGCAACATATTGCGGTAGAGCGCACTGTCGCCCCCCATCACGGCCATGCCCCGCTGCACGTCAAGGCCGGGCACGCCTTGCCAAGGGGTCGCATCGTCAGTCACCTGCAACTTGCTGGCGGCAGCCAGAGGTCTGGCTGGTGTGATCCAGTGCGAGAGGGTCGCCAGCAACAGCGGCATATTCAAGGGTTTGGCGATGTGGTCATTCATGCCTGCCGCCAGCGCCTTCTCTTTATCCCCGACCATGGTGCTGGCTGTCATGGCGATAATGGGGATCCGGGCCAGCGCCGGATCGGCGCGGATCAACCGGGTCGCGGTGTACCCGTCCATCACCGGCATCTGGCAATCCATCAGGATTCCGTCAAACCCGCGATCTTGCGCCAACAGGGCGAGCGCCTGTGCCCCATCGCAAGCACAGACCAGGGAAATCTGCTCCTTGCCCAGCAGGGCCAGCGCCACCTCCCGGTTCATGTCGTTATCATCCAC
>NZ_JBFODV010000103.1:0-78623 GCF_040908495.1 Aeromonas sp. R1-1
GTATGCCCGTCACTGTCATGCGCTGGTGGCGGTGGCGCAGGAGGCGGACTCCATGATCGCCGAGCGGCGCGGCAAGGTGAGCGGGGTGCTCCATCTCGGGGTGGGCCAATCATTTGGTCGTCTGCACGTGATTCCTCATCTCAAGGCGTTTCAGGATCGCTATCCCGAGCTGGAGCTGGAGGTCTCGCTGTTCGACCACAGAACCAATCTGGTGGATGAGGGGCTGGATCTCTGGCTCACCACCTATGAGGACAAGCCGGAAGGGCTGGTGGGACAGCGGCTGGCCGACATCGGCTTCGTGGTGGCGGCTTCGCCGGATTACCTGCTGAGCCACGGTACGCCGCTTCATCCCAAGGATCTGGCCCAGCACAACTGCATCACTTACCAGAGTCGGGAGCGGCGCTATCACCAGTGGTCGTTTCGCCAGGGCAAGGAGCGCCAGACGGTGCAGGTGGCGGGCAACTATCGGGTGGATATGGCGGAGGCGGTGCGGGATGCTGCACTGGCCGGGCTCGGCATCGCCTATATCGCCAACTACTTGCTGGACAAGGAGTTACAGAGCGGCAAGCTGATCCCGGTGTTGCCAGGGTGGCGACCGAACCAGCAGATGGCGGTACACGCCGTTTATGCCCGTCGCGAACATCTGGATCCCAAGATCCGTCTCTTCATCGATTTCCTCAAGGCCCGCTTTGGCCCCGAACCCTATTGGGAGCAGCGACTGGCCCCCTGGCTCGGGGGTAAATTGTCCGGCGGTGAGGAATGATTGTTTCCATATAAGAACTCTCGATTTCTCCTGATACTAAAATCGAACCAAATCAGCCAGTTGGCGCAACCGATATCGTGCAAACGTTTTTTCTAACAGGGTTGTAACCAAGCGGACTTGCAGTGACGGGGTGAGAGGCGCAGAATCCGCGCCCATCTTTTGCCCCACCTGATGGAGTCCCTATGATTGCCCTGCTCGGCATCCTGAGTATCCTGGCGCTTGCCGTCATCTGCTCTGATAATCGTCGTCGTATCCCGTTGCGAACAGTTGGCCTTGCCCTCTGCCTGCAAATCATGTTTGCCGGTCTGGTGCTCTGGTTGCCTGCTGGTCAGCATGTGCTGAACGGGGTCAGCGAGAGCGTAAGCAGCGTGATCGGTTATGGTCAGGAGGGGATCGCCTTCCTGTTCGGTGATCTGGCCAAGTTCAAGTTGGGCTTCATCTTTGCCTTCAACGTGTTGCCGGTCATCATCTTCTTCTCTGCGGTGATCGCCATCCTCTACCACATCGGTATCATGCCGCGGGTAATCGCCCTGCTGGGTGGTGGCTTGCAGAAGCTGCTGGGTACCGGCCGTGCCGAGAGCCTCTCCGCGACCGCCAACATCTTCGTCGGCATGGTGGAAGCGCCGCTGGTGGTCAAACCCTACCTCTCCAAGATGTCCGATTCCCAGTTCTTCGCTGTGATGAGCTGTGGTCTCGCCTCCGTCGCCGGTGGCACCCTGGTGGGTTATGCCAGCCTAGGGGTTGAGCTGAAATACCTGATCGCGGCAGCCTTCATGTCGGCCCCTGCCGGTCTGGCGATGGCCAAGATCCTGGTGCCGCCGGGAGCTGAAGAGGTCGATCACCATCAGGATGTAGAGATCCCCCGCGCCACCAACGTGATTGAGGCGGCGGCCGATGGTGCCATGTCCGGCCTCAATATCGCGGTGGCAGTCGGTGCGACCCTGCTGGCCTTCGTTGGGGTGATCGCCATGCTCAATGGTCTGCTGGGTTGGGCTGGCGGTCTGGTGGGGCTGGATCTGAGCTTCCAGATCATTCTGGGCTGGCTGTTTGCCCCCGTCTCCTGGCTGATCGGGGTACCCTGGGATCAGGCGCAAGCCGCTGGCGCCCTGATCGGCACCAAGATCGTGGTCAACGAGTTTGTCGCCTTTATCGGTCTGGTGCAGGATCAGACCCTGAGCGAGTCGAGCAAGGCCATCGTGACCTTCGCCCTGTGCGGCTTTGCCAATATCTCCTCCATGGCGATCCTGATCGGCGGTCTGGGCTCCATGGTGCCGGAGCGCAAATCCTTCATCGCCCGTTACGGCATGCGCGCCATTCTCTCCGGCGTGCTGGCGAACCTGATGAGCGCCTGTCTGGCCGGTCTGTTCCTCGCCCTGTAACAGTCGCGGTACGGAATAGATGTAACAAGGGCGCCCTCATGGCGCCCTTGTCATATGGATAAAATGAAGCCCCGACCTTGATCGGGGCTTTTTGTTGGTGCTCAGTCTACGTAGAAGGTCTGCTGGAAGCTGAGGTTCTGTTGCTGCCCACCGCCCATGATCTTCAGGGTGAACTGATAGGTGTCTTCGTTGCGGTAGGGGAGGGTCGCCAGATAGTAGATGGCATCCCCCTCTTTTACCTCCTGAAAGTTCAGGGTGCGGATGGTGCCGGTCAGGTTCTTGGCCTCACCGGTGATCCCCACGGCTTGCGCCACTTTCTGCTTGTCCTGTACCGCGATATTGATGATGGCGTTGTAGCGGCTGCGCTCCAGTCCATACGCCTTGGCGACTTCTGGTGTAAGGAAGCTGGAGTTGAAGGCGTTGTAGTGCACCAACCAGGGCCCCAGCTCCTTCATCTGTTCTGCCTTGAGCGGCAGGGTCATCAGCAGTGCCAGCAGGCCACTCATCCAGGCTGTTTTCATCTGTCATCCCTCTCATATCTACGGTTGGCGCAGGCCGATTCATTCAGCCTTGCGTGTCATTCAGCAGCGCACTCACTTCTTGCGGCAACTGTTTGGGGCTGTCGATGGCGACGGTTTTGTGCCGCCCCAGTTCGCCCCGCACTATGGTTACCTGGCCCTTGGCCACCTTGAACTGCTTGGCCAGAAACTTGATCAGATGGCTGTTGGCCTGGCCATCAACCGGCGGCGCCGTGATGGCCACTTTCAGCTCTTCACCATGCAATCCGATGATCTGATCCCGACTCGCCTTGGGCTGGATCACCAGATGTAGTACCAGTTCATCCCCTTGTTGCAGGACGGCTGGCATCAAATCATCCACCACAGCTGGCCGAACAGGTCACCCAGCAGGTAGTTGATGGCTTGCAGGCCGATAAAGGCGACCAGCACCGAGAGATCCAGCCCGCCCAGTGCCGGCAGTACGCGGCGGATAGGGGCGAGGAATGGTTCGGTCAGCTGATGCATCACGTATTCGATGGGGTTGCGGCCCTGGCTGACCCAGCTCAGGATGGCGCGGATCAGCAGTACCCAGAAGATCATCGAGCCCGCTTTCTTCAGCACGGTCAGCGCGGCAAACAGGCTGATGCTGAGCCAGTCCGCCAGCAGCACGTTCATGCTCTTGAGCAGGGCCAGCTTGAGGAAGGCGACAGCCAGCGCCAGCACCACGGAGGCGAGATCGATGCCGCCAAAGCCAGGGATAACGCGGCGCAGCGGGATCACCAGCGGATTGGTCAGCTTGACCACCATCTGGCTCATCGGGTTGTAGAAGTCGGCACGGGCCCACTGCAGCCAGACGCGCAGCAGGATCACCATCAGGTAGAGATCGAAAACGGTGTTAATCAGAAAGTAAGCAGTGTTCATCTGGGCTCCTGTTAGAAGAGGGTTTCCATTTCGGTGGCGCGAGCAACGGCCGCCTGCATGGCTTGCGCAGTCAGCGGCATCAGCCCCTGCTGCTGGAATGTCTTGATGGCTTCGGCTGTGGTGCCGCCCTTGCTGGTCACCTGCTCACGCAGGGTCTGCAGCGCTAGCTCCGGGTTTTGCTCCACCATGGCGGCTGCGCCCAGCGCGGTCTGCTGCACCAGCAGGCGTGCCTGATCGGGCGAGAAACCCATCGCCTCCGCCTCTTCGGCGATCGCCTGCATAAAGAGGAAGAAGTAGGCCGGAGCACTGCCCGCCGCGGCGATGACGCCGTTGATGCCGGACTCCTGCTCCACCCAGAGGGTCTTGCCGACCGCCTGCATCATCTGCTCGGCAAAGTCGCGATCCGCGGCGGCAATATGTTCGGGTGCATAGAGACCGGTCATGCCCAGACCCAGCAGGGCAGGGGTATTGGGCATGGTGCGGATGATGCGGTCGTGGCCACCGGCCATCTCGCCAAGGCGCGCCACCTTGATACCGGCCGCGATGGAGATGAGCAGCTTGCCTTCAAGGGAGCCCAGCTCTTCAACCAGTGCTGCCAGCATGCCGGCCATCAGCTGCGGTTTGACCGCCAGCACGATCACCTCGGCGCCTCGGGCCGCCTCGGCATTACTCTGGGTGATGCGAATGCCATGTTCGCTCGCCAGCGCCTCCAGCTTGGGTAGACTGGGGTTGGCAGCAGTGATCTGCCCGGCGGGATAACCCGCCTTGACCAGTCCGGCGATGATGCTGCGGCTCATGTTGCCCGCGCCGATAAAGGCCAGCGTTCTATGCTGCATCAGATGCTCCTGTAGCACATGGGGTCGCGGCGGGGTGGGTGCTGCCTGCACCACCAGACGCCAGAATTCGGTGTTCCATCAAACGCTCCTGTTGATGAAGTCGCGGCAAGAGGCGGACGTATGGGTTATCCGCGGGCCTTGCCTATGAGTAGTCACGGGCGCCGAAGATGGCGGTGCCGACCCGCACCATGGTGCTGCCGTGGGCTATCGCCAGTTCAAGATCCTCGGTCATGCCCATCGAGAGGGTATCCACCGTGGGGTATTGTCGCGCAAGCTCGGTGAACAGAGTCTGCATGCGGGTCATTTGGGCGGCCAGTACGCTCTCGTCACTGGTGTGCTCGGGAATGGCCATCAGTCCCCGCAGCACCAGTCGCTCACTTTGAGAGACCTGCTCGGCAAGGCGGAAAATCTCTTGTTCCGACGTTCCGGATTTACTGCTCTCTCCGCTAATATTGATTTGCAGACAAACATTTAGCGGTGCCATTGTAGTTGGGCGCTGGTTGTTGAGGCGGTCGATCAGCTTGTCCCGATCCACGCTCTGCACCCAGTCAAACCGTTCGGCGACCAGTTTGGATTTGTTCGATTGCAAAGGGCCGATAAAGTGCCACTCTATGTCGCTATATTCCGGCTGCTGGCGCAAGGTATCGATCTTGGCCGCTGCTTCCTGAGCGTAGGATTCGCCAAAGCAGCGCTGACCTGCGGCATGGGCGGCCATGATGGCCTCGACAGGCTTGGTCTTGCTCACGGCCAGCAGGCGGATCTGCTGTAGGTTGCGGCTCGCCCGTTCGACGGCCTGGGCAATACGTTCCTTTACCTGAAACAGGTGCTGGGCAATCTGGTTCATATTTCGTTAGTGATCTTGTGATGGGAGAATGACAAGTCTATGGATATCACAGAGTTATTGGCTTTCAGTGTAAAGCATAAAGCCTCGGATCTACACCTCTCGGCCGGGGTTCCCCCGATGATCAGGGTTGATGGTGAGGTTCGCAAGATCAATTTGCCCGCCCTGGAACACCGGGAAGTGCATGCCCTTATTTACGACATCATGAACGACCATCAGCGCAAGGAGCTAGAGGAGAACTTCGAGGTCGACTTCTCGTTCGAGGTACCCAATCTGGCCCGTTTCCGGGTCAACGCCTTCCAGCAGGCACGCGGCTCGGGCGCGGTATTTCGTACCATCCCCAGCACGGTGCTGAGCCTCGAGGATCTCGATGCGCCGGAGATCTTCCGCAAGATCGCCGAGTTCCCGCGGGGTCTGGTGTTGGTGACCGGCCCGACCGGCTCGGGTAAGTCGACCACTTTGGCGGCCATGGTCAACTACATCAACGAGAACTTCCATCACCATATCCTCACCATCGAAGACCCCATCGAATTCGTCCACGAGAACAAGCGCTGTCTGGTGAACCAGCGGGAAGTGCACCGCGATACCAAGAGCTTCAGCAATGCTCTGCGCTCGGCACTGCGGGAAGACCCGGACATCATTCTGGTGGGCGAGATGCGCGACCTTGAGACCATTCGTCTGGCCATGACCGCCGCCGAAACCGGCCACCTGGTGTTTGGCACCCTGCACACCTCGTCGGCGGCCAAGACCATCGACCGTATCATCGACGTCTTCCCAGGCGCGGAGAAGGACATGGTGCGCTCCATGCTCTCCGAATCCCTGCGAGCGGTCATCTCCCAGACCCTGCTCAAGCGCATTGGCGGCGGCCGGGTGGCGGCCCACGAGATCATGATGGGCATTCCGGCGGTGCGTAACCTCATCCGGGAGGACAAGATTGCCCAGCTCTACTCGGTGATCCAGACCGGGATGACCCACGGCATGCAGACCATGGATCAGAGTCTCAAGCAGCTGGTGAGTCGCGGCGTAGTGGCATCCCTCGATGCTAAGGCCAAGGCCGTTGATCCCAACAGCATTTAAGCGACTCGCACCCAGGGAGGGATAGATGATGAATCTGGATGATCTGCTGAGCGAGCTGGTCGAGCGAAAGGGATCGGATCTGTTTGTGACGGTGGGCTCGCCGCCCACCCTCAAGGTGAATGGCCATCTTGTGTCGCTGGGGGGGGAGGCGCTCGACAAGAAGGGGGCGCTGACGCTGGTCAGGGATACCCTCAGCAGCGATCACTTCGAGCGCTATATCCGCACCAAGGAGGCCAACTACGCGATCTATCGCGAAGCGCTTGGTCGTTTTCGGGTCAGCGCCTTCTGGCAGCAGGAGCTGCCCGGCATGGTGGTGCGGCGTATCGAGACCCGCATTCCTACCTTTGAAGATCTGCAGCTACCCAAGATCCTGCAAGAGGTGGCGATGGCCAAGCGGGGGCTGGTGCTGTTTGTCGGCGCCACCGGGGCGGGCAAATCGACTACCCAGGCGGCGATGATCGGCTATCGCAACCAGCATGCCGATGGCCACATTCTGACGGTGGAAGATCCGGTGGAGTTCGTCCATCAGCATGGTCGTAGTCTGGTGACCCAGCGAGAGGTGGGGATCGACACCGAGTCGTTCGATGTGGCGCTAAAAAGCTCACTGCGTCAGGCGCCGGACGTGATCCTGATCGGCGAAATCCGAAGTCAGGAGACCATGGAGTTTGCCCTGCAGTTCGCCGAGACAGGCCACCTTTGTCTCGCCACTTTGCATGCCAACAATGCCAACCAAGCGCTGGATCGCATCCTCCATCTGGTGCCGCAAGACAAACACCGCCAGTTCCTGTTCGATCTCTCTTTCAACCTCAAGGCTATCGTCGCCCAGCAGCTGGTGCCGAGTATGGATGGCAAGCGGCGCTGCGCTGCGTTCGAGATCCTGCTCAATACCCCGCTCATCACCGACATTATCCGCAAGGGAGAGATGCATCGCCTCAAGGAGGTGATGACCAAATCCACCGAGCTGGGTATGCAGACCTTCGATCAGGCGCTTTTCAGCCTGTTCTGCGCCGGCCAGATTGGCTACAGTGAGGCCCTCGCCCACGCCGACTCGGCCAACGACCTGCGACTGCTGATCAAGCTCTCCGGTCGCGAACGGCTCGGCACCGGTACGCTGGACAATGTGACGCTGGATGAATGAATCATGGGGCCGCTCTGCCGTTCGGCCCCTCGCCATAAAGGAACGTTATGCTGATTGTGGTTTCCCCGGCCAAGACGCTGGATTACGAGTCACCGCTGGTGACACCCCGTTTCACCCAACCCGAGCTGCTGGATCACTCCGCCGAACTGATTAGCCGTGCCCGCCAGCTGAGCCCTGACCAGATCGCCACTCTGATGAAGATCAGCGACAAGCTGGCCGGTCTCAATGCCGCCCGTTTTGCCGAGTGGCAGCCAGATTTCACCCCCGCCAACGCCCGTCAGGCGCTGCTGGCCTTCAAGGGGGATGTCTACACCGGTTTGGCGGTAGAGGATTTCAGCGAGGCCGATTTTGACTTCGCTCAGGCACACCTGCGGATGCTCTCAGGCCTCTACGGCGTGCTTCGCCCCCTCGACCTGATGATGCCCTATCGACTGGAGATGGGGACCAAGCTCGACAATGCTCGCGGTAAGGATCTCTACCAGTTCTGGGGGGAGGTGATCACTCACCACCTCAACGACGCGCTGGCAGCGCAGGGGGATGAAGTGCTGATCAATCTGGCCTCCGACGAGTATTTCAAGTCGGTACGACCCAAGAGCCTGAAAGGGCGGATTGTCACGCCGGTGTTCAAGGATGAGAAGAACGGCCAGTTCAAGATCATCAGCTTCTACGCCAAGAAGGCGCGCGGCATGATGGCTCGCCATATCATCAAGCACCGTCTGACCGAGGTGGAGCAGCTGACCGGTTTCAACGCCGAGGGCTACTACTTTGTGCCGGAAGAGTCGGACGCCAATACCCTGATGTTTAAACGCGCCGAAAATTAATTACAAAAAGAGGGAACCAATCTTTCGACCCGCGGGTCTGAATATGTGAATCCTCTGTTGTAAGCACTTTTTATTCGCCGACGTTTGATACGTCGGCTTTTTTATTGCCGTTTTTATTGTCCATCGATTGCCTTCGCCGGGACTATGTGGTTCAGATAGACTCAAGACAGGGAGCGAGTCGTCGTGAGGTGAATATGGAACAGAAAAATGCCATTCGGCAGGTTGCCGTACCTTGGGCTCCGTCCCGCCAGCTACCGCCCGGTCTGGTTGTGGCCGAGCTGCATCAGGATCTCTGGAGCGACTCTCTGACCATCATGCTGGGGCGGGCACGCAGCATCGATCTGCCCCCGCAAATCCTCTGCCGGGTCTATTTTCGCCATATCTACGCCCTGCGGGTCATCGAAGATTGCGATCTGGCCGAGGGGAAGGATAGTCATGCCATCGAAGAGCAGATCCAGCTCATCACTCCATCCCGTTTTGCCAGCTGGTTCCATCAGGAGTCGGACGGCCTGCATCTGGATGAAGATCTGCAGCACTATCGCATCTCGACCTGGGATTATTGCGCCGATGTGCTGACCTCCTCGGCGCCGGAATTGCAGTTCCTGCCTCAGAGCGAGTAGCCAGCTGTTACGTCAGAGGCGAAGGATGATCCTTCGCCTCTGGGTTTTTGGGCGGGTGCAGATTTTGTGGCGCTCAGGCCACTCAAGCCGGGTGGTGGCCTGTTGTGTTGCACAAAAAAAGCGCCTCAGAGGAGGCGCGGGGAAAAAGACAGATTGGAAGCGTCACATGGGTGCTACTTGAATCAGCGAATGAGCCGTGCCATTCAAGTATGGAGCCATCATGCCAAGCTCAATCTGAAGTAGTTCTGAGGCGATTCTTCATTTTCTGTTCATCTTGTCAGCAAAGCGTGGTCACTGACTGAAAGCCTTTTCATTTTGGCCACGATATTGTCCCGTCCCTCTCCGAGGCGCTCATCGTCTCATGGGGCCAGTTCGAATGCTGTGCCTACCTGTTCCAGTGCCAGCAACCAGCGCTTGATGGGAATGCCGCCAGCATAGCCGGTCAGCTCGCCGCTGCGTCCGATCACCCGATGGCAGGGCACTATGATGCTCAGCGGATTGCGGCCATTGGCAGCGCCTACCGCCCGCACCGCCTTGGGATTGCCGATAGCCCGGGCAATCTCGAGATAGCTCACGGTCTCGCCATAGGGGATATCACACAAAGCGTTCCACACCGTTTGCTGGAACGGGGTGCCCTTCGCTGCCATGGGCAGATCGAACTGCTGTAATTTTCCGGCAAAATAGGCGGTGAACTGCTCGACGAAAGGAGCAAGAGCCAGGTCATCACGCTGCCACTCATCGGTCGGAGTTACCGGCTGCTCCCCCCGCACGAACTCCACATAGCGCAGACCATCCTGATTGATGGCAATGAGCAGGGGGCCGCGGGCGCTGTCGCAAAAACTGTATCTCATCGGCTGGCATCCTTTGGGGGCTGGGGGTTGGCTCAGTCCAGAACCGGTTTGCCGCGGGCGGACTTGATATCCCCCTTGCGCTTCTTGGCATCGACCCGTTTGCGCTGGGAGCTGCGGGTCGGCTTGGTGGCATGGCGAGCTTTGGGGCGCCAGGCTGCTTTCTTCAGCAACTCCACTAGACGGCTCATCGCCTCCTTGCGGTTCATGTCCTGGCTGCGATGGCTCTCGACCCGGATCAGGATAAAGCCATCGTGTACCCGGCTGTCGCTCAGCTTGTCGAGACCCTCCTTGTAGAGGGGCGTCAGGCTGGGAGAGTTGCGGTAATCGAAGCGCAACCAGACGGCGGAGTCGGTCTTGTTGACGTGCTGTCCACCGTTGCCCTGTGCCCGCATGGTCTGAAATTGCAGCTCATGCCAGGGAATCGTGACGCTGTTGGAGATAACTAACATGCTGTTTTGCTCTTGTTTGGTGCATACCCGCTGACCGCTGCAGCATGGTGCCTCATTATGGGGCGTGCTGGCCAGTTATGGGGATGTGCCTGGCGAATGGCGCCGAGATTAAACTCTATCTATATGAAATAAAACAATAAAAATACTTGGCATAAGAATTGAAACCCGATTCATGACACACCATGGATTGGGAGCAACCAGATGAAGCTGATTAGTGCGATTATCAAACCGTTCAAGTTGGACGATGTCCGCGAGGCTATTGCCAACCTGGGGGTGGAAGGGCTGACCGTGTCCGAGGTCAAGGGATTTGGCCGCCAGAAGGGACACACCGAATTATACCGGGGAGCCGAGTATCAGGTCGACTTCCTGCCCAAGGTGAAGCTGGAGATTGCCACCGCTGATGATAACGTGGAAGGGGTGATCGAGGCGATCTGCAAGGCGGCCTATACCGGCAAGATCGGCGACGGCAAGATTTTTGTCTACGACTTGCTGCAAGCGGTGCGCATCCGCACCGGCGAGAGTGACGACGAGGCGCTGTGATGAACCGCATCCGTGACGTACAGATCTGTTGACCTCCCGATCTCGGGGAATCCCGATGTCGTGAGCGCTTATTGAAGCCTGATCAACATAACGTTTTGCTCAGAAGAGGTCGAATGGGATTCCATCCGGCCCTTTTCATTTATGGGCGATTAAATATGTGATGTGGCGACGGCGAGCTTTCTTGATCCGCTTATAAGATGTATGCAGAATGCAAACGGAAATCGTTATCACTCTGTATAGCTAATCAAGGAATGGATGATGAAAATGAAGATGTTGGCACTGGCTTTCTCTGCGTTGGCAGCTCAGTCGGCATTGGCGGCCGGGGAAGTGAATGTCTACTCCAACCGGCAGGATGAGCTGATCAAGCCCATCATCCAGCAGTTCGAGAAGGAATCTGGCATCAAGGTGAACGTGGTGTTCGCCAAAGAGGGGTTGAACGAGCGTCTGGAGCGGGAAGGCAAACTCTCTCCGGCCGACCTGATGCTGACCGTCGATATCAGCCGTCTGACCGATCTGGTGGACAAGGGGCTGGTGCAGCCGGTAGACAGCAAGATCCTGCAGGAGAACATCCCCGCCATCTATCGTGATCCGGAGAATCGCTGGTTCGCGCTGACTACCCGGGTTCGCGCCATCTACTCCAGCAAGGATCGCCTCGGCAAGCTCGATACCATCAGCTACGAAGATCTGGCCAAACCGGAATTCAAAGGGAAAATCTGCACCCGCAGCGGCAAGCATGAGTACAATGTGGCGCTGGTCTCCTCGATGATCGTCCATCACGGCATGGCTGAGACCAAAACCTGGTTGGAAGGGGTCAAGGCCAACCTGGCGCGCAAGCCGCAGGGTAACGACCGGGATCAGGTCAAGGCGATCAAGGATGGTATCTGTGACGTGTCACTCGGCAACAGCTACTATCTGGGCGCCATGTTGAAAGATCCTGCGCAGAAGTCCTGGGCGGATGCGGTCTATATCAACTTCCCGAACCAGGCTGACCGCGGTGCACACGTCAACGTGAGTGGCGTGGCCATGACCAAGTATGCCAAGAACAAGGCCGAGGCCCAGAAGCTGATGGAGTTTCTGGCTGGCGACACCGCCCAGCACATGTATGCGGACGTGAACGCCGAATATCCGGTCAAGGCCGGAGTCGAGCCTTCCGCCATGGTCAAGTCCTGGGGCAGTTTCAAGTCTGACGCACTACCGGTCAGCGATTACGCCAAGCACCGCAAGGACGCCTTGCAGTTGCTGGATGAAGTGAAGTTCGACTTGTAATCAGATGGGGCCAACGGCCCCATCAACATCTGTGGTCTCATGAAAAATTTTGGATGGATGACCGGCAGCTGGGCTACCGCCCTGCTGCTGGGTTTACCGGTTATAGCCCTGCTTTTCTCTGCCTTCTCGGCTGAGGGGGCGCTGTTTCGCCACCTCGCCGATACCGTGCTGCTCAATTATTTGGGCAATACCCTGGGGCTGGTGGTCGGCGTGGTGCTGCTCAGCCTGCTGTTTGGCGTACCCACCGCCTGGCTGGTGGCCATGTGTCAGGTACCGGGGCGCCGTGCCCTGCAGTGGGCTTTGATGCTGCCAATGGCCATGCCCTCCTATATCGTCGCCTACGTCTATACCGACCTGCTCGACTATTCGGGCCCCCTACAGGCCGGGTTGCGAGCACTCTTTGGCTGGAACAGTCCAGCCGATTACTGGTTTCCGGCCATTCGCTCCCTTGGCGGCGCCGCCTGGGTGCTGGCGCTGGTGCTGTTCCCCTATGTCTATCTGCTGACCCGCGCCTCTTTTCTCGAGCAGTCAGTCAGCCTGATCCATTCCAGCCGCCTGCTCGGTTGTACCCCGTGGCAGAGCTTTCGTCGTCTCAGTCTGCCGCTAGCGCGCCCCGCCATCATGGTGGCGGTATCGCTGGTGGCCATGGAGACGCTGGCCGATTTCGCCACCGTCCACTTCTTTGCCATCAACACCCTGACCACGGCGGTCTACGACACCTGGCTCGGCTACGGTAGTCTGGCCACCGCGGCCAAACTCTCCTGCCTGATGCTGCTGGCTGTGGTGCTGCTGATCGCGCTGGAGCGCCGCTCGCGCAGTCGGCAGCAGGTGTTCCAGAAGTCCATGGGCCATGAGCAGCCGCTGCGCTATCCGCTCAAGGGGATGAGTCGCGCTCTGGCCGGTCTCTGGTGCTGGGGGCTGGTGCTGGCCGGTTTCGGCCTGCCGTTTGTCATCCTGCTCGATTACGGGGTGCGCTACTTCGAGTTGTCGTGGACACCGGAGTTCGTTCGTTTTGCCGGTAACAGTTTGCTCATCTCGGCGTTGACCGCCCTGCTGGCGATGGGCATCGCCCTGCTGCTCGGCTTCTTCCGCCGTCTCGATGGCGGGATAAAGAGTCTGCTGCCGCTGCGCATCGCCGCCATGGGCTACGCCATGCCGGGTACCGTGCTGGCCATCGGGGTGCTGGTGCCGCTCACCGCCCTCGACTTTGCCATCAACGATCTGGCCGAGTGGCTCGGGCGTCAGGGGCCGGGCTTGCTGCTGACCGGCACCATTACCGCCATCGTGTTCGGCTATTTGGTGCGCTTCGTGGCCATCGCCATCGGCTCGGTGGAGAGCAGCATGGGCAAGATCTCCCCCAGCCTCGACATGGCGGCCCGCTCCCTGGGGCAGGGGGATGGCGGCATGCTGCGGCGGGTCCATCTGCCGCTGGTGCGCCGTGGCCTGTTTGCCGGTGCCATGCTGGTATTCATCGAATCCATGAAGGAGCTGCCCGCCGCCCTGCTGCTGCGGCCGTTCAACTTCGATACTCTGGCGACCCACGTCTACCAGTTTGTCTCGGACGAGATGCTGGAGCGCGGCGCGCTGGGGGCCATCGTCATTGTGCTGGTGGGGCTGTTGCCGCTGATCTGGGTCAACCGCACTCTGGACAGTCCGGGCCACTGAGTCGCCGCGTCGGTCAATGAAATTGCATGCGGTGTGCTGAACCGAAAGGCAGCGCGTCGCCAGAAACGAGAGGAAGTCAGCCTTGTCCTGTTTGCAGGTTGAAAATGTCAGCTGCCGTTACAACGGCCGCAATGTGCTGGAGCAGCTCTCCCTGACGGTGGCAGACAACGAGATCGTCTGCCTGCTGGGGGCCAGTGGCTGCGGCAAAACCACGCTGCTCAAGGCCATCGCCGGGCTGCTGCCGCTGGCCGATGGCTCGATTCGCCTCGGCGATACCCTGCTCGACGGCCCCGGTGCCAGCGTGCCGCCCGAGGCGCGCAACATTGGCATGATCTTTCAGGATTACGCCCTCTTCCCCCACCTGACGGTGGCCGACAATGTTGGCTTTGGCCTGACCAAACTCGATCGCCGTGCCCGCCAGCAGCAGGTGGACGAGGCGCTGGCGCTGGTCAATCTGCAGGGGCTGGGGGATCGTTATCCGCACCAGCTCTCCGGCGGCCAGCAGCAGCGGGTGGCTATCGCCCGGGCGCTGGTGTGCAAGCCGCGGCTGATGCTGTTGGATGAACCCTTCTCCAACATCGATAGCCAGGTGCGGATGAAGCTGATCCTCGAGATCCGCACCCTGCTCAAGCAGCAGGGGATTGGCGCCATCTTCGTCAGCCATAGCAAGGAGGAGGCGTTCGCCTTTGCCGATCGGCTGGCGCTGTTTCGCGCCGGTCACATCGAGCAGGTGGGCCAGCCGGAGCAGCTCTATCGCCGCCCGCAAAATCGCTTCGTGGCGGAGTTTCTCGGCGGGGTCAACTATCTGGCTGCCGAGGTGGTGGACAGCCACTGCGTGCAGACGGCGCTCGGGGTCATCTGTGGCAGCGAGCCTCATGGCCGCGCGGTGGGCGAGCCGTTGCAGCTGATGCTCAGACCCCAGCAGTTGTTGCTGGAGAGCGCCGCAGATGGGGAGCTCAAGGTGGTGGAGCAGCAGTTCCTCGGCCACCACTGCCGGGTGCTGTTCGAGTGTGGCGATCTGCAGCTGGAGGCGAGCATTGGCGAGCCCCTTGATGGGATGCGGGCACGGATCAAGGTCGCTCCCCATGGATTGGTGTTGTTTGACCCTTTGCCCTGAACGCGTGATATCGTCGTGAAATCAAAGAACTGGATCCACTCTGGTTTATAATCGCGCAACGCAAATAGCCCGTAACGCTAACGCCTATTCAGGGGAGAGATATATGAAAGCCCAAGCCGGGATCTGCGCAGAGCCGAATCTGCACGCCCTCTATCTGATGTTCAATCGCACCGGCGACGCCGCCGAACTGGTCGGCCGTCTGGCCAAACTGCCCGCCCTGTGGCAGGCTGTGGCCGCCGATTTCCCCGATGCCGGGTTCAGCGGTCTGGTTGCCGTTGGCGCCGATGCCTGGGATGGTCTCTACCCTGCCGCCCGTCCGCCCCAGTTCCGCAGCTTTATGGCGCAATCCGCCAACGGTCAGGAAGCCCCCAACACCCCGTTTGATCTCTTTATTCAGCTGCGCGCCGATCGGGTGGATGTGCTGCACCACGCCGGTCACCGTGTGATGGCGCTGCTGGCCGGACTGGTCGAGCTGGCCGAAGAGGTGCGCGGTTTCCGCAATCTGGATTTCCGTGACCTGACCGGTTTCGTTGACGGCACCGAGAACCCGCAGGATGAACACCGTGCCGAAGTGGCGCTGGTGGCCGATGGCGAGTTTGCCGGTGGCTCCTACATTCATGTCCAGCGCTGGGTACACGCCATGAGCGACTGGGAGAAGCTGGCGCAAAAAGAGCAGGAAGACATTATCGGTCGCACCAAGCCCGACAACATCGAGTATGAATCTGCCGCCAAGCCGCTGACCGCCCACATCAAGCGGGTCAATCTCAAGACGCCGAAAGGGGAGTCCATGGAGATCCTGCGCCAGAGCATGCCCTGGGGCACCATGACCGAGCAGGGGCTCTACTTCATCTCCTGCTGCCGCACTCCGCAGCACTTCAACGCCATGCTGGCCAGCATGTACAAGGGGGAGGGTAGCCACTTCGACCACCTGCTGCGCTTCACCAAGGCAGTTACCGGCGCGGCTTTCTTCGCCCCATCGGAGGGTTTTCTGATGGCGCAGGGCAAATAAGCCCGCCTGACGAAGCTACCGAAAACAAAAATCCCGGCCTTGGCTGGGATTTTTCGTTCTGGCGTGACCGCTATGACGCGGTAGCGGCCATTACGGCGTCTGTTCGAACAACTCGAGGGCGGAGAGGTAGAGCTCTTCGATATCGGTGTCGCTGGTCGGGGTGATGAAGATGGTGTCATCACCGGCGATGGTACCGAGGATCCCCTCTGCCTTGCCGAGGGAGTCGAGCAGGCGGGCGATCAGCTGGGCTGCGCCCGGGCTGGTGTGGATCACCACCAGTGCGCCGTTGTGATCGACGTCCAGCACCAGATTCTTGAGCGGGCTGGAGGTGGTGGGCACGCCCAGTTCCACTGGCAGGCAGTAGACCATCTCCATCTTGGCATTGCGAGTGCGAACGGCGCCGAAGCGGCTCAGCATGCGCGATACCTTGGACTGGTTGATGTTCTCAAAGCCCAGCTCTTGCAGGGCGGTGACGATTTCTGCCTGGGAGCCAAAGCGCTCTTCTTTCAGCAAGGCTTTAAAGGCCTTGGCCAGTTTTTCTTGCTTGTCGTTGTGTTTCATCTTGGTCTCACGAATGAGGAGGTGTGGCGGCCTGTGCGATACAGGCGGCAGATACGAACAGCGAGGCCATTTTGCATTCATATGCCGTTTTTTGCAAGGAAGCGGCGCTTGTTCTGCATATTGATTCAAAAATGGCTTGCATCAACCTTTATTAGGGATAGAATCGGGATGAAATTTTGAAAACTTATTCAATTGGGCTGTATGGGTATTGAATTAATAAGCATCGAGAAGTCCTGGCACAAGGTGCCGGTTCTGCAACAGGTCAGCTTTCGGACGTCTCCCGGTGAAACCTTGGTGTTGCTGGGCCCGAGCGGTGCTGGCAAGAGTTCCCTGCTACGGATGATGAACCTGCTGGATACCCCAGATGCGGGTGTTCTGCGGATTGGTGAAAGTGAATTTTCTTTCCCGAACTCCCTCTCTGCTGCCGAATTCAACCGCCAGTCCCAACTGCTGCGTCGCAAGGTGGGCATGGTGTTCCAGCAGTACAATCTCTGGCCACATCTCACTGTGATGGAGAATCTGATTGAAGCGCCGGTCAAGGTGCTCGGCATGAGCAAGGAGGCCGCCATCGAGAAGGGGGCCTACCTGCTGGCCCAGCTGCAACTGGCCGACAAGCGCGATGCCTGGCCGGCACGTCTCTCCGGCGGTCAGCAGCAGCGGGTGGCCATTGCCCGTACCCTGATGATGGACCCGGAAGTGTTGCTGTTTGACGAGCCGACTGCTGCCCTCGATCCCGAGATCACCAAGGAGGTGGCTGAGATCATCCGCAACCTGAGCCAGACCGGCATTACCCAGGTGGTGGTGACCCACGAGGTCGACTTTGCCCGCAAGGTGGCCAGCCAGGTGATTTATCTGGAGAAGGGGCGGATCATCGAATCCGGCACCGCCGCCATTTTCCAATCCCCGCAAACCAGCCGGTTTGCCGAATTCTTGATGCATTGATATTGAATCGATAAGGAAGCTGTCATGAAAAAGAGTCTGTTGTTGGTTGCTGCCATGGGCCTGTTGAGTACCTCCGTCATGGCCAAAGAGATCAAGTTCGCCACCGAGGCCACCTACGCACCGTTCGAATACCTGGATGACAAGAACGAGTTTCAGGGTTTTGACATCGATCTGGCGCGCGCCATCTGCGAGCAGGCCAAGCTGGAGTGCAGCTTCCATAACCAGGCCTTTGACAGCCTGATCCCCAGCCTTAAATTCCGTCGCTATGATGCAGCCATCGCCGCCATGGACGTGACCCCGGAGCGCTCCGCTCAGGTCGATTTCTCTGACATCTATTACGAGAACTCGGCAGTATTCGTCGCCAAGAAAGGGGCCTTCAAGGGGCCGGAAGAGATGGTCGACAAGACAGTCGGTGTGCAGAATGGTACCTCTCACCAGTCCTATCTGGTGGATAACTGGGTGAGCAAGGGCCTGCTGACCGTGCCGTACGCCAGCTACCAGAGCGCCTTCCTCGACATGATGAATGGCCGTACCGACGGTGTCTTTGCCGATACCGCCGTTGCTGCCGACTGGCTGAAGCAGCACAAGGAGTATGCGGTGGTGGGTGCGCCGGTGACCGATGCCAAGTACTTCGGTACCGGCTTTGGCATTGCGGTCGCCAAGGGCAATCAGGAGCTGCTGACCCAGCTGAACAAGGGGCTGGCCGAGATCAAGGCCAACGGCACCTATCAGAAAATCTTCGACAAATACTTCGCGCAGTAAGCCATGTTGAGCCTGTTGTTGGATGCAGCCTGGATGACCCTCGGGCTGGCCTTGGCATCACTGGTCGGGGGCATGGTATTGGCACTGGCGTTCAGCGCCGCCGAGCTCAGCAAGCAGCGTGCATTGGTGTGGCCGGTGGCCACCCTGACCACGCTGATCCGTGGCCTGCCCGAGTTGCTGGTGGTGCTGTTCATCTACTTCGGCTCGACCCAGGTGCTGTTCCTCATCACCGGTGAGTATGTGGAGTTCAGTCCGTTCGCCTGTGGCGTGCTGGCACTCTCCCTGCTGTTCGCCAGCTATGCGACCCAGACCCTGCGGGCGGCGCTCAATGCGGTGCCTTCAGGTCAACGGCTGGCGGCGCTGGCGCTGGGGTTGAGCAAGAGCCACATCTTCTTTCGCATCGTGTTGCCGCAGGCGTGGCGTCACGCCCTGCCGGGCCTCGGCAACCAGTGGTTGGTATTGCTGAAAGATACCGCGCTGGTGTCGCTTATCGGGGTGAACGAGATGATGCGTCAGGCGCAGATGGCCTCGGCCAGTACCTATGAGCCTTTCACCTGGTATGCCGCCGCGGCCCTCATCTATCTGGCCATCAGTCTGGTGAGTGAATATGGCCTCGGGCTGGCTGCCCGCTACACCCGCCGCTACGGAGGCTAACTGATGCAAGAGTATCTCGTTACGTTGCTGGGCGGTCTTGTCACCACGCTGGAGCTGACCCTGTTCAGCCTGCTGCTGGGGATTGTGCTGGCGGCCCTGATGACCTGGGTGCTGGAGCTGCGCCTGCCGGTAGCGACCCAGCTGGTGCAACTGTGGGTGCTGCTCTTTACCGGGACGCCGCTGCTCATTCAGATCTTCCTGATTTACTATGGGCCGGGCCAGTTCGAGTGGCTGAAAGCCAGCCCGCTCTGGCCGTTGCTCAAGCAGCCCTGGTTCTGCGCCGTGCTGGCGCTGGGTCTCAACACCGCGGCCTACTCCACCCGGTTGTTCAAGGGGGCGCTCGATGCTATCCCGGCCGGTGAAGTAGAGGCGTGTCGTGCGCTTGGCTTTAACGGCCGCCAGACCTTGTGGATGAAGGTGCGCCACGCCGCCCGTCATCTGGTGCCTGCCTACTCCAACGAGGTGATCCTGGTGCTCAAGGGGAGCTCCCTCGCCAGTACCATCACCATCATGGACATTATGGGGCTGGCGCAGGGGTTGAACGCCCAGACCTACGATACCCTGGCTGTGTTCGGGGTCGCTGGCGGGCTTTATCTGGCGATGAACGGATTGTTAACAATTGGTTTTCGCTGGTGTGAAAAACGGGCGTTGGCATTCCAATCCTGAGACCTTCAAACCTACCTCTTTATGGTAAGGAGAAGTGTAGAAAAACTGTGCTTATCCTCCAACTTTTTGTATTTCCCTCCAATTTTTGCTCCCGCATGTTTCGTGGCTCACAGAACCCGTGACTGCAACTGTTATCAGATTGTTTTTTATAGGGGGATCCATTAAGGTTGGGCGCACAACAACAAACAACCTTAAACCTACGCTTAAACATGGAGTTGATCATGAAAGTTGCCGTTCTGGGTGCCGCTGGTGGCATCGGTCAAGCCCTCGCTCTGCTGTTGAAAAACCGTCTGCCGGCTGGCTCCGAGCTGAGCCTGTATGACATCGCCCCGGTTACTCCGGGTGTGGCCGTTGACCTCAGTCATATTCCTACCGACGTCGCCATCAAGGGCTTCTGCGGTGAAGATCCGACTCCTGCGCTGGTTGGGGCCGATGTGGTGCTGATCTCCGCCGGTGTGGCACGCAAGCCGGGAATGGATCGCTCCGACCTGTTCAACATCAACGCCGGTATCGTCAAAAATCTGGTCGAAAAGTGCGCGGCCACTTGCCCGAAAGCACTGATCGGCATCATCACCAACCCGGTCAACACCACTGTGGCTATCGCCGCCGAAGTGCTGAAGAAAGCCGGTGTCTATGACAAGCGTCGCCTGTTCGGTGTCACCACCCTGGACGTGATCCGCGCCGAGACCTTCGTGGCCGCTGCCAAAGGGTTGAACATCGACAAAGTACGCGTCAATGTGATCGGTGGTCACAGTGGCGTCACCATCCTGCCGCTGCTCTCCCAGATTGAAGGCGCTTCCTTCACCGCTGAAGAAGTGGCAGCCATGACCAAGCGCATCCAGAATGCCGGTACCGAAGTGGTGGAAGCCAAAGCCGGTGGCGGTTCTGCGACCCTCTCCATGGGTCAGGCGGCTTGCCGTTTCGGTCTCTCCCTCATCAAGGGTCTGCAGGGCGAAGCCAACGTCATCGAGTGCGCCTACGTGGAAGGCAACGGCGAGCACGCCACCTTCTTCGCACAGCCGGTACTGCTGGGCAAGAATGGCGTCGAAACCGTACTGGATTACGGCAAGCTGAGCGCCTTCGAGCAGGAAGCGATGGAAGGCATGCTGGCTACCCTGAAAGCCGATATCCAGCTGGGTGTCGATTTCGTCAAGTAAGCGGGTCAACCGTGCCAACAAGGGAGCTTCGGCTCCCTTTTGTATTGATGAGAGCCACCCGGCAGGCTAAGGGGATGGGGCTTGGTGCCGATAACAGAGTGCAGCAGGAGATCCTTATGATGAAACCCCTTACCCTTCTCGTTCTTGTCGGTGCATTCACCGCGCCCCTCTATGGTGCCGAGGCGGTATCGGCTGCCGTATCGAGCGATGCGCCTGCAGCAAGTGCATCGGCACCGACCGCAAGCAGTGCTGCGGTGGCAACGGCCCCTGTCTCTGCTACGTCTGCGCCCTCTGAGGCCGTCCCCGTCTTGCTTCCGGCCGAGCCAGTCACGCCTGTTGCCAGCAGTGGCGAGGGGGCCGCACCGCTGCCAAAACCGGCTGAACCTGCTGCTGTGGTGGCGCCTCCCGTGCCACTGGCCGCTGGCGAGTTGCAGGCGGTGCCGCTCTATCGTCAGGACGAGCTGCTCAACTGGATTGAGCAGGGGCGCCACCTCACTCAGGTGAAGCAGGATCGCTGTCAGCTGACTCAGGATATCGAAGCACGTGCCTCGGTGATGAAGATCCCGGCCTATCAATTCCTCTGGGGGGATATGCTGGCGTGGGGTGTCTGCACCAAGTCCAATGCCGAGCTTGGCGTGCAATATATGTGGGAGGCGGCCAATCAGGGGTTGGCACCGGCGCTGGAGCAGCTGGGTCGCTACTACTGGAAAGGAACCCTGGTGCAGAAGGATCTGGTGCGAGCCGAGACCCTGATGCGCGAGGCAGCCAGCCTCGGTTTTCTGCGGGCTCGCATCGAGTGGGTCGAGATGCTGTTGCAGGGGATGGGCAGTCCGCTCGATTATGAAGACGCCTATCGTTGGCTCCATGGCGCTGTCATCGGTGACAAGGCGCTGCACCAGAAGGCGGCGAGTCTGCTCAGCCGTCTTGGCAACAGGATGCCGGCCAACGTGGTGGCCCGCGCCAAGGCGATGCACTGATCCAAAAAAAATGACCCACAGATCTGCACCTGTGGGTCCGGTTCCAGCCGCCGTGCCATGACAGGCCGGAACCTCCCTCTGTTATATGGCTGCCCGCGCCTTAGAGATCTTGATGGGGGCCAAAAACTTCGTAATGGAGCTGCCCCGCTGGCACCCCAGCCGCCAGCAGCTGCCGCTTGATCTCTTGCATGAAGCCGACAGGGCCACAGAAGTAGTAGTGGGCCTGCGGCGTGATGCGCTCCTTCACGGCAGTCAGATCCATGGTGCCGGCCAAGTCGTAATCTTGACCTTGTACGTCACAGGCCTCCGGCTCCCGATACCAGATCCGGCTCAGCAAGTTGGAATGCTGGCGGGATTTTTGCTGAATATCCTCCCGAAAGGCGTGTACAGCGCCCTGTTCGCAGGCGTGCAGCCAGGTGACATCAGCCTGATGGCCGTTCGCCAGCAGCTGGTTGAGCATGCTCATCATCGGTGTCACGCCGACACCGGCTGAGAGCAGTACCACCGGGGTCTGGCTGTCGGCTTTCAGGTAGAAATCGCCGGTAGGGGGCATCACCTCGATCTTGTCACCCGCCTGCATGTGATCGTGCAGCAGGTTGGAGACCTGACCCTGCGGCTCACGCTTGACGCTGATGCGGTAATCCTGCCCGTTGGGGGCATCGGAGAGGGAGTACTGGCGGATTTCCTGATATTCCAGCTCGGGGTGAACCAGCTTGATGCTGAGGTATTGGCCCGGTTTGAAGGTCAGTACCGGCTTGCCATCTTCCGGCGTCAGCAGGAAGGAGGTGATGAGGTCGCTCTCGGCTCGCTTCTCCTGGATGATGAAGGTGCGGGTACCTTGCCAGCCGCCATCCTGATTGGCCTTCTCCTGATAGATCTCTCGCTCGCGACCGATGAAGATGTCGGCCAGCACGCCATACGCCTTGCCCCAAGCCTCCAGCACCTCGTCGGTGACCGCACTTCCGCCCAATTCTTTGAGCGTGGCCAAGAGATGACTACCTACAATGTGATATTGTTCCGGCTGGATCAGGAATCCGGTATGTTTGTGCGCAATCCGCTCGACCGCACCGGCGAGCGCTCCCAGATTGTCGATATTCTGTGCATACGCGGCGACTGCATTGAACAGGGCCAGCGGCTGGCCGCCACTGCGTTGGTGGGCCAGGTTGAAGATATCTTTCAGCTCCGGGTTATGGCTGAACATCCGCTGGTAGAAGTGCTGGGTGAGGGCAGGACCTGCCGATTCGAGCAGCGGAATGGTGCTTTTGATGACGGCAACGGTGGTTTGATCTAGCATAGGGGCCTCGTTCTAATTGAACATATAAAATGCCATTTAATAAGTGGCATCCTAGATGTTTATTTGATTTGAATCAATACTCCACTTTTCGCATCGCGCTAATCAGGTTTTATGAGACTAACCAGTTATACAGATTTTGGATTGAGAGCCCTGCTCTATCTTGCCACCCTGCCGGAAGGGGAGTTGTCGAGCGTTGCCAAGGTATCGGCCCTGTATGGCGTTTCCCGCAACCACATGGTGAAGGTGGTCAATCAGTTGGTGAAGCTGGGCTATCTGCAATCCCAGCGTGGCAAGAATGGCGGTATTCGCATGGCTTGCGATCCCGCCACCATCAATATCGGGCAGGTGATCAGGGCGCTGGAAGGCAATCTGGACGGCATTGACTGCGGCTCGCCCGCTTGCCACATCGTCTCTGTCTGTTTGCTCAAGAGTGCGCTGAAAGAGGCGATGGATGCGTTTCTGGCGGTGATGGACAGCTATACGCTGCAAGACCTGCTGGCCAACCGTGACGAGCTACAGAGGGTGTTTGGCGAGTTGATCCCGACGCTGGTGCTGGAGCCGGATGATGAAGATGAACAGTGACGATGAGCAATAGAAAAGGGCTGCCACTGGCAGCCCTTTTTCAATCTTGCGGATCCGACTCCGCCCGGTACGATGCCGGCATGATCCGCGCCATCTTCACCATGTTGTTCTCCACATCGAGGATCTCGATAGGATAACCGGCCAGCCGGATCCCGATGTTGGGCTGGGGTATCTCCTCCAGATATTCGAGGATCAGACCGTTGAGGGTACGCGGGCCGTCGATGGGCAGGTGCCAGTTCATCTCCTTGTTCAGCTCACGAATATTGGCTGAGCCTTCGACCAGATAAGAACCATCTGACTGGGGATGGATCTCGTCGCTCGGCGCTGGCGTCATGGAGGTGGTGAAGTCGCCCACGATCTCTTCCAGAATGTCGTCCAGAGTGATTAGACCCTGAATATCGCCGTATTCGTCGACGATCAGGCCAATTCGCTCCTTGTTACGCTGGAATTTGGCCAGCTGCACGTTGAGCGGCGTTCCTTCCGGAATGAAGTAGATCTCGTCCACTTCCCGCAACAAACTCGATTTGTTGAACTGGTCCCTGGCTACCAGCCGCAGGGCATCGCGCGCGTGTAAAAATCCGACAACGTCGTCGATATTGTCGCGATAGAGCAGGATCTTGGTGTGAGCGCAGTGGGCCAGCTGGCGCTGGATGCTCTTCCAGTCATCGTTGATGTCGATGGCGTAGATATCGCTGCGTGGCACCATGATGTCCTCGACCAGCATCTTGTCGAGATCCAGAATGCTCAGCAGCATCTCCTGATGACGCTGGGGGATCAGGTTACCCGCCTCATTGACTATGGTGCGCAGCTCCTCGGTGTTGAGGGAGTCATCCTTGCTGGGATTGATCTTCAGCATCTTGAGCAGGCCGCTGGTGATGCCGTTGATCAGCCAGACCAGCGGTGAGAGCGGCCCCATCAGTCCCTTGAGGATCCAGGAGGCGGGATAGGCGATCTTCTCCGGAAACATGGCGGCCAGGGTCTTGGGGGTCACTTCACCGAATACCAGCACCACCAGGGTCAGACCGAAGGTGGCGATGGCGACCCCGAGATCACCAAACAGCCGGATACAGACGATGGTGGCGATGGCGGAGGCGAGGATATTGACCAGATTGTTGCCGATCAGGATCAGCCCCAGCAGGCGATCGGGGCGGGCGAGCAGTTGCTCGACGCGACGTGCGGCTTTGTGTTTGGTCTGTGCCAGATGCCGCAGTTTGTAGCGGTTGATGGACATCAGGCCGGTTTCGGCACTGGAGAAAAAGGCGGAAAGAAGGATCAAGATAACGAGAACAATCAGTAATGTACTCGTTGAGATGCTGTCCAAAAAGGGCTCCTGTTGGATGGTATGGCTAAAAAAGTATAGGTGTCAGCTCAACAGCACTTCTTTGACGAAGCGGCTGCCAAAGTAGGCAAGAGTCAGGATGAAGCTGCCAATCAGACTGAGCGTGATGACTTTGCGGCCGCGCCAGCCATAGGTGTGATGACCCCACAGCAGCAACACGTAAACACACCATGCCAGGATGGAGAGCACTGCCTTGTGAGACTTGCCCTGAGCGAACATATCTTCGAGGAAGAACAGGCCGGAGGCGATGGAGAGTGTAAGTAGCAGCACCCCTGCAGAGATCAACTGAAACAGTCGTTTCTCCACCGTCATCAGTGGCGGCATGGCTGGCAGGTTGCTGATTTTTCGAGATTTAAGCTGCTTGTCCAGACAGGCGAGCTGCAGCGCAAACAGACAGGCGATCATCAATACCGAGTAGGCCATCAGGGCGAGGCCGATGTGCAGCAACAGCTGGGGATGGGCCTCCAGATGGGTTATGTAGCGACCCGGGATCAAGGCGCTGGCAGCCAGCAACAGGGCCGAGAAGCTGTAGACCACCGGCAGCAGGATCCAGCCGTTGAAGCGGCGGGTCACGCAGGTCATGAAGCAACTGATGATGAGGCTGACCAGCGAGGCAACGTTGAGCATGCTCAGGTTCTGGCCGTAACTCTGCAATACCTCTGAACCGAGGGCGCTGGCGTGGGCGATCAGGGCCAATCCGATACAGGCAAACAGGGAGCGCTGTCCCACCGGCTTGGCGCTCAGTAACAGATGCAGGGAGGCGATGATGGCCAGCAGATAAAACGCCAGGGCCAGAACAGAGATTACGATCATAACCAGGTCGTTGTTGCACAAGCTTTTGAGGGTAAGAGAGGCAGTATACCTTGCACGAGAAGTGCTCGCCAGTTGTGCAACGGCCGATCTGCCCATATATAGGGAGAAGGTCCCTGCTGCTGCGGTGCGGTGAATAATCGTCCTCGCGCCCGCTCTGGGTTATAATGCCCCCAATTTATTACGCCAAGAACCGGAATCCGTCATGTTTGAGAATTTGACTGAACGACTCTCGCGCACCTTGCGCAATGTCAGTGGCCGTGGTCGCCTGACCGAAGACAATATCAAGGAAACCCTGCGTGAAGTCCGCATGGCGCTGCTCGAGGCGGATGTCGCCCTGCCGGTCGTGCGTGATTTCGTGGCGCGTGTCAAAGAGCGCGCAGTCGGGCAGGAAGTGGCCAAATCCCTGAGCCCGGGCCAGGCATTCATCAAGATTGTGCACGGTGAACTGGTCACAGTAATGGGTGAGGCCAACGAACAGCTCAACCTGGCTGCCCAGCCGCCTGCGATCATCCTGATGGCCGGTCTGCAGGGGGCCGGTAAGACCACCACAGTTGGCAAACTGGCCAAGCTGCTCAAAGAGCGCAGCAAGAAGAAGGTGCTGGTGGTCAGTGCTGACGTTTATCGCCCAGCAGCGATCAAGCAGCTGGAGACCCTGGCGAGCGACATCGGCGTCGACTTCTTCCCGAGCGATGCCAGCCAGAAGCCGGTCGATATCGCCACCGCAGCCATCGATCAGGCGCGCAAGAAATTCTATGATGTGGTGATCGTCGATACCGCCGGTCGTCTGCACGTTGATAGCGAGATGATGGCCGAGATCCAGGATCTGCATGCCACCATCAAGCCGGTCGAGACCCTGTTCGTGGTGGATGCCATGACCGGCCAGGATGCCGCCAACACCGCCAAGGCGTTCAATGAAGCGCTGCCGCTCACCGGTGTCATCCTTACCAAGGCGGACGGCGATGCCCGTGGTGGTGCTGCCCTGTCGGTGCGTCACATCACCGGCAAGCCGGTCAAGTTTATCGGTATGGGTGAAAAGACCGATGCGCTGGAGCCGTTCCACCCGGATCGTCTTGCCTCCCGTATCCTCGGTATGGGCGATGTGCTCTCTCTGATCGAGGAAGTCGAGCGCAACGTCGATAAAGAGAAAGCGGCCAAGCTGGCCAGCAAGGTCAAGAGCGGCAAAGGCTTCGATCTGGAAGATTTCCGCGAGCAGCTGGCCCAGATGCGCAACATGGGCGGCATGATGGGGATGCTCGACAAGCTGCCCGGCATGTCCGGGCTGCCGGATAACGTGAAAGATCAGATGGATGACAAGCTCACCGTGCGGATGGAGGCCATCATCAGCTCCATGACGCCCAAGGAGCGTGCCCACCCCGATCTCATCAAGGGTTCCCGCAAACGCCGTATCGCCGCAGGCTCCGGCATGCAGGTGCAGGACGTGAACAAGCTGCTCAAGCAGTTCACCGAGATGCAGCGCATGATGAAGAAAATGTCCGGTAAAGGCGGCATGCGCAAGATGATGAGCCAGATGAAGAACATGATGCCCCCCGGTTTCGGTGGCGGTCGCGGCCCGTTCTGATCCGGCCTGCGTGTTGATGGGGGTCTGTTGCGGCAGGCCCCTTTTCATTGCCGCTCTGCGCAAAAAATGGCTGGCTTGGTTGCAATTATTACGAATCCAAGTAGAATTACGCGGCTTATTTTAAGCTAGGGTCCGCGTGTTTGCGGGCCTTGTTCATTAGATGTTAATGAGGACGATATGGTAACCATTCGTTTACAACGTGGTGGCGCGAAAAAGCGTCCGTTCTACCAGGTAGTAGTTTCTGACAGCCGTTGCGCCCGTGACGGTCGCTTCATCGAGCGCGTTGGTTTCTTCAACCCGGTTGCTGCTGGTCAAGCTGAAAAGCTGAACCTGGACCTGGCTCGTATCGAGCATTGGGTTGCTACTGGTGCCGCTGTTTCTGACCGCGTTGCCAAGCTGATCAAAGACGCTAAAAAAGCTGCTTAATCAGCCCAACGGTAAGGAGTTAAGGTGGAAAAACCTGTAGTTCTGGGCACCCTGGGTACCGTTTATGGCATCAAGGGCTGGCTTAAAGTGAACTCCTTCACCGATGTTGCCGAAGCGATTTTCGATTACAACCCCTGGCTGATTAATCAGAACGGGGCGTGGCGTGAAATTCGGGTTTCATCCTGGAAACGTCACAACAAGGGTCTGATCTGCAAACTCGATGGTATCGATGTGCGCGAAGATGCCCTGGCATTGACCAATGTCGAGATTGGCGTACCCGCCGATCTGTTGCCTGCGTTGCCTGAAGGTGAGTTCTACTGGCGTGACCTGATTGGTTGCTCCGTGGTGACCACCAAGGGATACGACCTGGGCAAGGTGACCGAATTGATGGAAACCGGCTCCAACGATGTGTTGGTGGTTGAGGCCAATGTAAAAGATGCCTTTGGTGCAAAGGAGCGGTTGATTCCGTTCCTGGAAGAGCAGGTGATCAAGAATATTGATCTGACTGCTCGAACAATCGAAGTTGATTGGGATCCTGGTTTCTAGTTTCCCGCGCTAACACGGGTGCCGGAGGTTTCTTATGTGGATTGGGGTTATTAGCCTCTTCCCTGAAATGTTCCGAGCCATTACCGAGCACGGGGTAACGGGTCGGGCCGTCAAGAGTGGCCTGCTGCAGATTGAGTGCTGGAACCCCCGGGAGTTTACCCACGATAAACACCGTACGGTTGATGATCGTCCTTATGGTGGTGGGCCCGGCATGTTAATGATGGTTCAGCCGCTGCGTGACGCGATTCATGCAGCCAAGCAAGCAGCGGGAGACGGGGCGAAAGTCATCTATCTCTCTCCTCAGGGACGCAAGCTGACTCAAGCGGGCGTAACCGAGTTGGCGACGAATCAGAAACTGATTCTGGTAGCCGGTCGATACGAAGGTATCGATGAACGCGTGATACAAACCGAAGTCGACGAAGAGTGGTCTATCGGGGATTACGTGTTAAGTGGTGGCGAGTTGCCTGCCATGACCCTGATCGATGCGGTTTCGCGTCTGGTCCCCGGGGTTTTGGGCGATCAGGCCAGTGCCGAGCAAGACTCCTTTACGGATGGCTTGCTGGATCATCCCCACTATACTCGGCCGGAGGTGTTGGATGGATTGGCGGTGCCCGAGGCGCTGACAAGCGGCAATCACGAAGTGATTCGACGCTGGCGTCTCAAGCAATCGCTCGGACGAACCTGGCAAAGAAGGCCGGAACTTATTAACAACCTAGCTCTGACTGACGAGCAAGAATCACTTCTTGCCGAGTATGTCCGCGAAGTGCGTGACAGCGTTAAGTAGAGTTTTCAGTTTATCCTAGGTAAGGAAAGACAATGAGCAAGATTATTCAGCAGCTTGAACAAGAGCAACTGCGTACCGACATCCCGGCTTTTGCCCAGGGCGACACTGTACGTGTTCAAGTTCGTGTTAAAGAAGGTGGTAAAGAGCGTCTGCAGGCTTTCGAAGGCATCGTTATTGCCAAGCGTAACCGCGGTCTGCACTCTGCTTTCACCGTTCGCAAGATCTCCAACGGCGAAGGTGTTGAGCGTGTATTCCAGACTCACTCTCCGCTGATCCACAGTGTAGAACTGAAGCGTCGTGGTGATGTTCGCCGCGCCAAACTGTACTACCTGCGCAACCTGTCCGGCAAAGCTGCTCGTATCAAAGAGAAGCTCAACTAATTCGATTCGAATTGGTGTCGGTATGTCGGCAAATAGCTCGACAGGTAGTGAAAAGGCTCGCCAATGGCGAGCCTTTTTTGTATCCGTCAATTGGTTATCTTGCTGCCATTACTGGATCACTCGCACCACCGAGTTGTCACGCCCGAAGGGGCCTGGCACATAGTCGTCTGCTGCCCAGTCATTCTCGTAGAGGGTTTCCCCTGCCGGGGTGATGAGCTGGTAGCAATATTCGAAGTAACCCGGGCCGTCGGTCGGCAGATTGAGGGTGGCTTTGAATTCGCCGCTCTTCATGCGTTTCAGCTCGACCGGTTGCCACTGGGTGAATTCGCCGATCAGCATCACCTGTTCCGCTCCTGCAGCCGCCTCTTTCTCTACGGCAAAGGTCACCTTGACCTCGGGCTTGGACTTTAAAAACTGTTTGATCAGTGGCATGACGCCTCCTTGTCTGTGAGTTAAAAATGGCTCCTGTCTATTTTTATACCACCATATGACAAAGATGTTGATAAGGCAGATCAAGTCGGCAAGGCAAAATAGCGTTGCAGCAAACTGTGGGTAAAGTCGATCTTGAGATAGAAGCCACGGGGCAGGGTCATGATGGGTTGACCATCGCGGCCGATAGCGCGAGTCAGCGCCTTGTTGTTGGCCGCCTTGGGCCGCAGTTGCATCACCTGGCCGTGGCGGGCGCTGATCTGCTCCACTTCTCCCAGCACTATCATGTCCATCAGCTCCTCCCAGTCCTGACGCAGTAGCCGATCTTCCTCTTCATTCGGGCTCCACATCAGCGGCATACCGACCCGCCGCTCGCCAACCGGGATCTCCCGACTGCCTTCCACCGGGATCCAGAGCACCCGGGAGAGCTTGTTGCGCACGTTGGACTCCTCCCAGCGCTGGCCGCTGACGCCGATCAGCGGGGCAACGCAGACGAAGGTTGTCTCCAGCGGTTTGCCCTGAGGATCCACGGGGATCGTCTTGAGCTCGATCCCCAGCTCCGGGAAGTCCTGCTCCGGCTTGCTCCCGGCGCTGGCCCCCAGTTGCAGTTCGATCAACTGGCCGACCCACCCCTTGTCACGGCGCAGGTCTTTGGGCACCACAACGCCAGCCTCGGCGGCCAGCTGTGCCAGCGTGAAGCCGGCCATGGCATAGGCGCGGCTCAATAACTCCTGCTCGGATTGGGGATTGCTTGGCATAGTTGGCTCCATCTTGCTCGCCATATTCTAACAGGGGAGGATCCCGAGAAGGATCGCTGTTTTTATAACCGATCCTGAGTGGATAAGATCAAATGCAGAGAATTTGGGGGCTATCAGTTCATCCTTGTGATTTTAAAGGATTTTGTCTGTTTTATCGAGCAGTAAGCCAGGTCTGGTTTGACCTCGAAATAGTTGTCCAAGGGTTTGTGCATGATGTTACACACAGTTATCCACAGAAATCTTGGATAAGTGGATGAAAGTGGTTGGAGTCGCTGATATGTTACAAAAAATTGTGAATGCCCCCCCATTTTTACCGGGTAAACGGGGTAGATATTGTGCCACTCCTGTGGATAATTTCGCCGCGGTGGATCTTTGAGCAGTTGAACTTGTTCACAATCCGGATCATGGATCTGACTCTTGGTGGAACATGGATCTAGATCCAGTTGTTTTATCTCAAGTTTATAAAAAATAATGATTTTTTATATTTTGTGCCGAGTGGTGATACGGAGAGGCACTTTTCGCGTACAGTTAAAAAGTACTGTATATACCCGTTTGCTAACAGCTTTATGCACAGCCTGGGTGGGCAACTTGGGGGCGTGGATCCTTGGATTTGTTTATAAGTATGTTTGAAATTGAAAGTTATTCATGAAACAGGGGATTCACTCCTTGTTTGCTGCCACGGAGTGAATGTGGAACAATCTCCTTATAGATTCAGCCTTTATAAGGTGATCACGTGATTGATGGCGACGGATTTCGTCCCAATGTCGGTATCGTGATCTGTAACCGTGAAGGACAAGTGTTGTGGGCTAAACGCTATGGGCAGCACTCCTGGCAGTTTCCGCAGGGGGGGGTTGATGATGGTGAAACGCCAGAGCAGGCCATGTATCGAGAGCTGTATGAGGAGATTGGCCTCAAGCCCGAAGATGTGACCATCATGGCCACCAGTCGTAACTGGCTAAAATACCGTTTACCCAAACGTCTTGTCCGCTGGGACAGTTCACCGGTCTGTATTGGCCAAAAACAAAAATGGTTCCTGTTACAGCTGAATTCGGGCAAGGAGTCGCGGATCCAGTTCGGCTGTCATGGCCATCCCGAATTTGACGACTGGCGTTGGGTCAGCTTCTGGTACCCGGTACGTCAGGTCGTCTCGTTCAAGCGGGAGGTTTACCGCCGGGTCATGAAAGAGTTTGCCCCGCTGGCGATGCCAGTGCCGGCAGTGCAGGTCAACAAGAAAGATGGGCGGCGCAACCGCGCCCGTTAAGGAGCACAGATTAGTTGTTAACGGAACTGAGACGTATCGTCGAGAGCATGGCCGAGGCCAATACCCTCGAGCAGGCCTTGCAGGCATTGGTGAGCCAGACCCGGCACGCCATGGCAGTGGACTGCTGCTCCGTCTATGTCTCGGAACCCGAGGTGCGCCGCTATCGCCTGGCGGCTACCGACGGCTTGGCCCCGTCCGCAGTCGGCAAGGTGACCCTGCCTTACGAGCAGGGCATCGTCGGTCTGGTGGGTCAGCGGGAAGAGCTGATCAACCTGGCTGATGCCCCCGCGCATCCCAGTTTCAAATTCCTGCCCGATGTCGCCGAAGAGGCATTCCGCTCCTTCCTCGGCGCTCCCATCATGCATCAGCGTCAGGTGGTCGGCATTCTGGTGGTGCAGCAGAAGGAGAGTCGCCGCTTCGATGAGGGGGAAGAGTCCTTCATGGTCACCCTGGCGGCCCAGCTGGCGGCGCGGATTGCCCAGGCGCAGGCCAAGGGGTGGTTGCAGAAGACCGACTGGAGCAAGCCACTGCGTGGTATTGCCGGTGCCAGCGGCATCGCCATGGCCAAGGCCTGGGTGTGGCGGCCCCGTAAGGCGCTCTCGTCCATTACCCCGCGCAAGGATGAAGACCATGCCAGCCAGCTGGCGCGGCTGGAGCTGGCGGTTGAGGAGGTGCGCCACGATCTGGAGAGTCTGGCGCTGCGTTTTCGCGAGAGCTACAGCCAAGATTCGGTGGCGATCTTCGATATCTACCTCCATCTGCTGAACGATCCCGGCTACATCAAGCCGATTCGCAACAAGGTGAGCAAGGAGCACTGGACTGCGGTCTCTGCGGTCAAGCTCATCAGTGATCGCTTGATCGAGCAGTTCAAGGGGATGAAGGATCCCTACTTGCAGGAGCGCTCCACCGACGTGAAGGATATTGCCCAGCGGCTGATCAGCCGACTGGTGCAGAATGAACCGGAACATATCTCCATCGGCGAGCCGGTGGTGCTGGTTGCCGACGAGGTGACTGCTACCATTCTGGCGGAAGTGCCCCGCGAGTATCTGACCGGGGTGGTATCGCTCAAGGGGGGAACCAACTCCCACGCGGCCATTCTGGCCCGCGCGATGGGGGTGGCCGCCATCATGGGGGTTGATCTGCCCCTTGGTGACATAGGTGGTCGCATGCTGGTCGTCGATGGCTACAGCGGCGATCTCTTCATCGAACCCAATCAGGTGATCCTGACCGAGTATCGTCAGCTGCTGAGCGAAGAGCGGGCGCTCGATACCCTGGTGCGCAGCGTCGACAACCTGCCATCCGAGACGGCCGACGGCACCAAGGTCTCTCTGCTGCTCAACGCCGGGCTCAGTGCCGATACCGAGATCTCCCTCAATCAGCTGGCGGACGGGGTGGGCCTCTATCGCACCGAGATCCCCTTTATGCTGCAGGAGAGCTTCCCCTCAGAGTGGGAACAGACTGCCCGTTATCGCGGCATTCTGGAGACCTACCGCAACCGGCCGGTCTGCATGCGGACGCTGGATGTGGGCGGCGACAAGCCGCTACCCTATTTCCCCATCGTCGAGGAAAACCCCTTCCTTGGCTGGCGGGGGATCCGGATCACCCTGGATCACCCCGAACTGTTTCTGGTGCAGCTCAAGGCGATGCTGAGGGCCAGTGAAGGGCTGGACAATCTGGCCATCATGCTGCCGATGATCAGCAGCGTCAGTGAAATCAAGGCCTCCCGTCGTCTGCTGGATCAGGCGTGGCGAGAGGTATCGGAAGAGGCGGCGAGCCGCGATGCAGTGATCCGCTACCCCAGCCTCGGGGTGATGATCGAGGTGCCCTCAGCCCTCTTTATCTTGCCGGAGATGGCGCCGCTCATCGACTTCTGGTCGGTGGGCAGTAACGACCTGACCCAGTACCTGCTGGCGGTAGATCGCAACAATGCCCGGGTTGCCAACATCTACGATGCCTTCCATCCTGCGGTGATCCGCGCCCTGCAACAGCTGGTTGATGCCTCCCATCGCTACCAGAAGCCGGTGTCGGTGTGTGGCGAGCTGGCCGGTGATCCGGTCGGCGTACTGTTGCTGCTTGCTATGGGTTATCGCCGCTTCAGTATGAACACCCACAACATTGCCCGGATCAAGTACGTGCTGCGTCAATCCACCCTGAGCGAGTTGACCGAACTGATGGCCGATGGCCTCAAACATGACAACCCCCATGTACTGCGCGGCCTGTTTGCTCGCTACCTGGAAGAGCACGGTCTCGGCGGTTTGCTGCGAGCCGGTCATAAATCGAAACAGAGTGATTGATAATCATGCCTTGTCCCTGCTGACGAATGATCGGAAAATGCGGCTTTTATTTTGACTGGGGCCGCATATGCAGCACGATGGATATTGGGTTTTCTCGCAGATTGATCCCGTAGCATTCAGTTTGGGACCACTATCGGTACGCTGGTATGGTCTCATGTACCTGTTCGGTTTTGCGTTTGCCATGTGGCTGGCTGGCCGTCGCGCCGATGCACCGAACAGCGGCTGGACCCGCAACGAGGTGTCGGATCTGCTGTTCTATGGTTTCCTCGGGGTGATCCTCGGTGGCCGTGTCGGTTACGTGCTGTTCTACAACTTCGATCTCTTCCTCGCGGATCCCACCTATCTGTTCAAGATCTGGACCGGCGGTATGTCGTTCCACGGTGGGCTGATCGGGGTGATCACCGCGATGATCTGGTTTGCCCACAAGACCAAGCGCCACTTCTTCACCGTGGCCGATTTTGTGGCACCGCTCATTCCGTTTGGTCTCGGCGTCGGCCGGATCGGCAACTTCCTCAACGGCGAGCTGTGGGGCCGGGTCACCGATGTGCCCTGGGCCATCATTTTCCCGGAGGCCGGCCCTGAGCCTCGTCACCCCTCCCAGCTCTACCAGTTCGCGCTGGAAGGGGTGGTGCTGTTCATCATCCTTAACCTGTTCTGGCGCAAGAACCCGCCGCGCGGTGCCATCTCCGGCATGTTCCTGCTGTTCTACGGCCTGTTCCGCTTCCTGGTGGAGTTTGTGCGCCAGCCGGACAGCCAGCTTGGTCTCTACTTCCAGGAGATCAGCATGGGCCAGATCCTCTCCACCCCGATGATTATCGCCGGAGCCCTGATGATCTGGGCCGCCTACAAGCGTCCGCAGTTGTTCGGTAATGCCGTGAAGGAGGCGAAATAATGCGAGCTTATCTCGACCTGATGCAGAAAATCCTCGATGAGGGGACCGTCAAGTCAGACCGTACCGGCACCGGTACTGTCTCCCTGTTCGGCCATCAGATGCGCTTCAATCTGGCGGAAGGTTTCCCGCTGGTCACCACCAAGAAGTGCCACCTGCGCTCCATCATTCACGAGCTGCTCTGGTTCCTCAATGGCGATACCAATACCGCCTATCTGAAGGAAAATGGCGTCAGCATCTGGGATGAGTGGGCCGACGAGAATGGCGATCTGGGGCCGGTTTACGGTGCTCAGTGGCGCTCCTGGCCTGCCGCTGACGGGTCTGTCATCGACCAGATCCAGAAAGCGGTGGATGACATCAAGCACAACCCCGATTCGCGCCGCATCATCGTCTCCGCCTGGAACGTGGGTGAACTGGACAAGATGGCGCTGGCTCCCTGCCACGCCTTCTTCCAGTTCTATGTGGCGGACGGCAAACTCTCCTGCCAGCTCTACCAGCGCAGTTGTGATGTGTTCCTCGGCCTGCCGTTCAACATCGCCAGCTACGCCCTGCTGACCCACATGATGGCCCAGCAGTGCAATCTGGAAGTGGGTGACTTCGTCTGGACTGGCGGTGATGTGCACCTCTACTCCAATCACATGGAGCAGACAGCCCTGCAGCTATCCCGCGAGCCGCGCCCGCTGCCGACCCTGGTTATCAAGCGCAAACCTGACTCCATCTTCGACTACAAGTTCGAGGATTTCGAGATCGAGGGTTATGACCCCCACCCCGGCATCAAGGCGCCCGTCGCCATCTGACAGAAAGGCGCCATGAGGCGCCTTTTTTTATATATAAAAGCATTTAAAAATCTCATTATTGGCTAACTTAGTTGTGAATATGACGCAGGCAAAACCTGTTCTAGGTAGGCCAGTTCTATTTTGCTTTCGATTTTTCCGAGGTTTTTGGCTGCAAGAAACGATTTTCCATTGGTTGTTGCAGGCTATAGACTTAAATTCAAGTAATTTTGTGGAAAAATTAACCATGAGTGACGTAATCAAAAAGTTCCTGAAGCTGGAGGCCGCCTCCGGAATTATTCTGATCATGGCTGCCATGCTGGCAATGATTTTAGCCAATACCGCGCTGGCTGGCGGGTATCAGGCGTTTCTCGACACGCCGGTGCAGGTGCGCATCGCGGCTCTCGACATCAACAAGCCGCTGCTGCTCTGGATCAACGATGGCTTCATGGCGATCTTCTTCCTGCTGGTTGGCCTGGAAGTGAAACGAGAGATGCTGGAAGGGGCGCTCTCGACCCGGGTTCAGGCGACCTTCCCGGCCATCGCGGCGGTGGGCGGCATGCTGGCTCCGGCCTTGATCTACGCCTTTTTCAACTATTCGGATGAAGTGGCGCGCGCTGGCTGGGCGATCCCGGCTGCGACCGACATTGCCTTTGCCCTCGGGGTGATGGCGCTGCTCGGCAAGCGGGTGCCGGTGAGCCTCAAGGTATTCCTGTTGGCGCTGGCCATCATGGATGACCTGGGCGTCATCATCATCATCGCGCTTTTCTATACCCAGCAGCTGTCGCTGGAGGCGTTGGCCATCGGTATTCTGGCAACCCTCACCCTGCTTTGGATGAATCGCCGTGGTGAGGACAGGATCAGCCTCTACATGCTGGTCGGGCTGGTGCTCTGGGTTGCGGTGCTGAAGTCTGGCGTCCATGCGACCCTAGCGGGTGTAGTGGTGGGCTTTATGGTTCCGCTTAACGGCAAGCGTTACGCCTCTCCGCTCAAGTATCTGGAGCATCAGCTGCACCCCTGGAGTGCCTATCTGATCCTGCCGCTGTTTGCCTTTGCCAACGCAGGGGTATCGCTGGAGGGGATTGGTCTCTCCTCCCTGCTGAGTCCGGTACCTATGGGGATCATGCTGGGGCTGTTTATCGGCAAGCCGCTCGGGGTGTTCACCATTAGCTGGCTGTCGGTCAAGCTGGGCATCGCCCAGTTGCCGCCCGGGGTCAACTTCAAGCAGATTTTTGCGGTCAGCATCCTCTGTGGCATCGGGTTCACCATGTCGATGTTTATCGCGTCGCTTGCCTTCGAGCACGGTGGGCTGGATTACGGCAGCTACTCTCGCCTCGGGATCCTGGTGGGCTCCACCATGGCGGCGGTAGTCGGCTATCTGGCCTTGCGCATGGCCCTTCCCAAGGGTGAAGGGGAACAGAGTACGGAGGGACTATGAAGCTGCATACAGGGTTGTTGATGCTGTTGTTGAGCCCCGCGGCCTGGGCTGGCGGGCTGGAGGATTGCAAGCAGGACGCCGCTTCGGCGAACTGCTCTGCCTATCTGAACGGAGTGGTAGACAGTGCCCTGCTGCTGGGGGACAAGCAGGCCAAGGCGCGCTTTGGCGAGACCTTCTCCGAGCGGGCGCTGAGCAGCCGGGCTGGCGAGATGGTCAAGCGCTCCAACAAGCGTTATTGCGCTGACCGGATGCCGGACAAGGCACGCCTCAAGGCTACTCTGATGGAGCAGTTTGGCGCGAACAAGGTTGACTCGGTCAGCGACATGTATGACATTCTGGCGGTTGAACTCAGCTGCTACCGGAGTCCGCGTCAAGCGGGAACCCCATCGGATGTCACACCTTAACTACAACCATCTCTACTATTTCTGGATGACTCAGAAGAAGGGCTCCGTTACCCAGGCAGCGGAAGCCCTTTTTTTGACCCCGCAAACCGTCACCGGTCAGATCAAACTGCTGGAGCAGCGCCTCGGTGGCAAGCTGCTCAAGCGCAAGGGACGCTCCCTTGAGGCAACCGAGCTGGGCCAGCTGGTATTTCGTTATGCCGACAAGATGTTCAGCCTCTCCTACGAGATGCTCGATATCGTCAACTACCGCAAGGAGAGCCAGATCCTGTTCGACGTCGGCATCGCCGATGCCCTCTCCAAGCGCCTTGCCAGCCGCGTGCTGCTCTCTGTCATCCCCAATGATGGTTCCATCCATCTGCGCTGTTTCGAATCGACCCACGAACTGCTGCTGGAGCAGCTGAGCGAACACAAGCTCGATATGATCCTCTCCGACTGTCCAGTGGACTCCAGCCAGCATGCGGGGCTGCTCTCCAAGCGGTTGGGCGGCTGTGGCGTCAGCTTCTTCTGCAAGGCGCCATTGCCCGAAAAGCCCTTTCCCGCCTGTCTGGAAGAGCGCAAGCTACTGATCCCCGGTCGCCGTACTGCCATGGGGCGTCAGCTGACCCAGTGGTTCGAGCAGCAGGGTGTCTCCCCCAGCATTCTTGGCGAGTTTGATGATGCCGCTTTGATGAAGGCGTTTGGCTTCTTCAATCAGGGCATCTTCATGGCTCCTACCATCTATCGGGAGGAGATCCTCGAGGGGGAGGGGGTGATGCTGATCGGAGAGACCCAGGATCTGATGGAGGAGTATTACGTCATCTTCGCCGAGCGGATGATCCAGCATCCGGCGGTGAAGCGGGTCTGTGAGAGCGATTTTACCTTTCTCTTTTCCGGCCAGGAGAACTTCTCCGCCATCCAGCCGGCCACCCTGTCGTTTTAAAACGACCCGTCACCACGTATCATCGGCGATGAGTGGTAGAGGAGAGATGTGATGCAACTTGAAGAGATGGAAGCCAATGCGAGTAAAGCGGTGGCCTTGCTCAAGGCGCTGGCCAACGAGCGGCGGCTGTTTATTCTGTGCCAGTTGCTGGAGCGCGAACTGTCAGTGGGGGAGCTCAACGAGCGGTTGGGATTGAGTCAGTCGGCCTTGTCACAGCATCTGGCGCTGCTGCGGCGGGATGAGCTGGTGACGACGCGTAAAGAGGCCCAGACGGTCTACTATTCGCTGCGCAGCCATGAGGTGCGTGAAATGATCAGTTTGCTGCATCGACTTTATTGCAGCGCAGATAAATAAAAAACCGGCACTAAGGCCGGTTTTTTCAGCTTTGATCAGCAGACGCTGATTAAGCCATAGCTTTGATCTGGGCAGACAGGCGGCTCTTGTGACGAGCAGCTTTGTTCTTGTGGATCAGGCCTTTGGTCGCCATACGATCCATGATCGGCTGAGCAACAGCGAAAGCGGCAGTCGCAGCAGCTTTGTCGCCAGAGGCGATAGCAGCAATGACTTTCTTCAGGTAGGTACGGGTCATGGAACGACGGCTGGCGTTGTGCTGACGGCGTTTTTCTGACTGAAGAGCGCGCTTCTTAGCAGATTTGATGTTAGCCAAGGTAAAACTCCTAAAACTGTCTTAGCGAGTGTATTGAAAAGGCCCGGAAATATGCCCTTCCAACCACATATTGTCAAATGATTTGTGCAAATAAACACCGCCTCCCGGTGGTGTGTCAGTAGGGAGACGGTTAAACTGTCGGCCGATTCTAGCAGCATTCTTTTCATTCTGACAGTTCCAGAGGCCTCGTCTTGAGTAAGAAATTGATCAAATCCGGCATGATAGTGTCCGGAATGACGCTGGCATCCCGCGTAATGGGCTTGGTTCGCGATGTGGTCATCGCAAATCTGCTCGGTGCCGGGGTGGCCGCCGACGTCTTCTTTTTTGCCAATCGCATTCCCAACTTTCTGCGTCGTTTGTTCGCCGAAGGTGCCTTCAACCAGGCCTTTGTTCCCGTGATGACGGAGTACAAGAAAAATGGCGACGAGGGGGAGGTGCGTGAATTGCTGGCGGCGGTAGCGGGCACGCTGGGGGGGATAGTGACTGTGGTCACCCTGCTTGGTGTGCTGGGGTCGGGTGTGCTGACCGCGCTGTTTGGCTGGGGCTGGTTCTGGGACTGGCTGCACGGCGGCCCTGCGGCCGAGAAGTTCGAGCTCGCCAGTCTGATGCTCAAAATCACCTTCCCTTACCTCTGGTTCATCACCTTTACCGCCATGGCGGGGGCTATCCTCAACACCTTCGGCCGCTTTGCGGTCTCGTCGTTTACGCCGGTGTTTCTCAACATCACCATGATTGCGGCGGCCTGGTGGATTGCGCCACTGATGGACAAACCTGAGATCTCGCTGGCGATTGGTGTCTTTTTGGGCGGTTTGGTGCAGTTTTTGTTCCAGTACCCCTTTTTGCGCCAAATCAACATGCTGGTATGGCCCAAGTGGGGATGGAATCACCCTGGGGTAGTGAAGATCCGCACACTGATGATCCCGGCCCTGTTCGGGGTCTCGGTCAGCCAGATCAACCTGCTGGTCAACACCATGCTGGCTTCCTTCCTGGCGACTGGTGCCATCAGTTACCTCTACTACTCGGATCGCCTGCTGGAGTTCCCCCTCGGGCTGTTTGCGGTGGCCATCAGTACCGTGATCCTGCCTGCGCTGGCGAAAAAGCATGTGGATGCAGACCCTGCCGACTTTTCCCGCACCATGGATTGGGGGGTGCGGATGGTGATGCTGCTCGGCCTGCCCGCCATGATAGGCATTGCGGTGATGCGCGAGCCCATTTTGCGAGTACTGTTCATGCGCGGCGAGTTTGGCCTGCATGAAGTGAGCATGTCGAGCGCGAGCCTGCTGGCCTCCACTACCGGTCTGCTCTCCCTGATGCTGATCAAGGTGCTGGCGCCCGGTTACTATGCCCGTCAGGACACCAAGACGCCGGTGCGGATCGGGGTGATGTCGATGATTGCCAACATGGTCTGCAACCTCATCTTTATCTACCCGCTCGGTTACGTGGGGCTGGCGCTCTCGACCGCCTGCTCGGGCACTCTGAATGCGGCCTTGCTGTTCAAGGGGTTGTACCAGCAGAGCGTCTATCGTCCCTCCCGCCATACTGGCGTGTTCTGCCTCAAGCTGCTGGTCGCCAGCGTGCTGATGGGGGGCGTGCTCGCCTATCTGTCGCCGGATCTGGCCCAGTGGGGCGCATGGAGCATGGGTAAGGCCAGTTTGCAGCTGACCATGCTGCTGTCGCTGGGGGCTGCGGTCTATGCAGTGGTACTGCTGCTGCTGGGCATTCGGCCGCGTCACCTTAAATCGGGGCAGCAGTAGTCGTGATCCTGCGGCGCCATGGGGATAGTGCCCCATGGCGCCGCAGGGGGCGTGATTGGGCCCGGATAGTTGAAATCAGGCTATGAGGGCTGACCCTGCCTGCTGCCTGATATATAATCCGGCGATTTCGACAGCAGCAACGCACAAGGCAGCGATGGAGCTTATTCGCGGTATTCACAATCTCAAGCCCCGTCACCGGGGATGTGTATTGACCATTGGCAACTTTGATGGGGTTCATCAGGGTCACCATGCGGTACTGGCACGTCTCAGGGAGAAAGCGGCCCAGCTGGGATTGCCCGCCTGCGTCATGCTGTTCGAGCCGCAGCCGCTGGAGCTGTTTGCCGGTAGCGAGGCGCCGGCACGCCTGAGCCGCTTGCGCGAGAAGTATGAAGCGCTCAAGGGGTTGCAGATCGACCGCATGCTCTGCGTACGCTTCAGCCACCGCTTTGCCAGTCAGGCGGCTGCTACCTTCATCGAGCAGCTGCTGGTCGAGAAGCTTGGCGTGCGCTATCTGGTGGTCGGCGACGATTTTCGCTTCGGCAAGGGGCGGGAAGGGGACTTCCACCTGCTGGAGGCGGCGGGCCAGCGCTTCGGTTTCGAGGTGATCAGCACCCAGAGCTTCCAGCTATCCCGTCAGCGGGTCAGCAGCACGTTGGTGCGCGAGGCGCTCAAGGCGGGCCGTATGGCGGAGGTTGAGCTGATGCTCGGCCGCCCCTATACCATCAGCGGCCGGGTGGCCCACGGCGACAAGCTGGGGCGCACCATAGGTTTTCCCACCGCCAATCTGGCCCTCAAGCGTCAGGTAATCCCGGTCGGTGGCGTGTTTGCGGTGGAAGTGATATGTTCCGGCAAGACCTTCCCCGGTGTAGCCAATGTGGGTGTACGGCCGACCTTGAGCGGTACACAAGCCAGATTGGAAGTACATCTGTTTGATTTTTCTGGTGACCTTTACGGTCAACAGGTCAAGGTGCTGCTTCGCCACAAGCTGCGCGAAGAGCAGAAGTTTGCCTCTTTCACTGCCTTGAAAGAGCAGATCGAACGAGATGCCCTGGCGGCCCGAGCCTGGTTCGGGCTGCCGCAATTTCATTTACCCAGCACTCTTTTAGAAAAGAAGGGAACCCAGGACTGATGAGCGACTATAAACACACCCTGAATCTTCCGGAAACCGAGTTTCCGATGCGTGGCGATCTGGCCAAGCGCGAACCCAACATGCTGAAACGTTGGTACGATCAGGATCTCTACGGCGCTATTCGCCGCGCCAAAGCGGGCAAGCCTTCTTTCATTCTGCACGATGGCCCCCCCTATGCGAACGGCAACATTCACATCGGTCACTCGGTCAACAAGATCCTCAAAGACATCATCATCAAGTCCAAGGGCCTCTCCGGTTTCGATTCCCCCTATGTGCCGGGTTGGGATTGCCACGGTCTGCCTATCGAACTGAAAGTAGAAGGCATGGTCGGCAAGCCGGGCGAGAAGGTTTCCGCTGCCGAATTCCGCGCCGAGTGCCGCAAATACGCCAAGACCCAGATCGAAGCGCAGAAGACCGACTTCATCCGTCTGGGCGTGCTGGGTGACTGGGAACATCCCTACCTGACCATGGATTTTGGCACCGAAGCCAACATCATCCGCTCCATGGCCAAGATTGTTGAAAACGGCCACCTGCACAAAGGCTCCAAGCCGGTGCACTGGTGTACCGATTGCGGCTCCGCGCTGGCTGAAGCCGAGGTTGAGTACTACGACAAGAACTCCCCCTCCATCGACGTGCGCTTCAAGGCCGTCGACGAGGCCGCTGTTGCCGCCAAGTTTGACTGCGCCGAAGGCCACACCGGCAAAGGCACCCTCTCTGCCGTGATCTGGACCACTACCCCGTGGACCTTGCCGGCCAACCGCGCCATCGCCATGCACGCCGATCTGGACTACGCACTGGTTCAGGTTGAAGGGGAGAACCCCGAGCGTCTGATCCTGGCCGCCGAGCTGGTCAAGGATGTGATGGATCGCGCCGGTATCGAGCACTACCACAACCTGGGCTACGCCAAAGGTGCGGCTCTGGAGCTGCTGCGCTTCAACCACCCCTTCTACAGCTTTGATGTGCCGGTGGTACTGGGCGATCACGTCACTCTGGATGCCGGTACCGGTGCCGTTCACACCGCCCCTGGCCACGGTCAGGAAGACTTCGTAGTCGGTCAGAAGTACGGTCTGGAAGTGGCCAACCCGGTTGGCAGCAACGGCGTCTATCTGCCGGATACCGAACTGTTTGCCGGCCAGCACGTATTCAAGGCCAACGCAGCGGTTGTCGAGGTGTTGACCGAGCGTGGCGCCCTGCTGCACCACAAGGTGTTCAACCACTCCTATCCGCACTGCTGGCGTCACAAGACCCCGATCATCTTCCGTGCCACCCCGCAGTGGTTCATCAGCATGGAGCAGAAGGGTCTGCGCAAGCGCGCTCTTGAAGAGATCGAGCGTATCGAGAAAGAGGGCATTGCCCAGCACGGTCAGAGCGGCTGGGTGCCGGCTTGGGGTAAAAACCGCATCCAGGCGATGGTCGAGAACCGTCCGGACTGGTGTATCTCCCGTCAGCGTACCTGGGGTGTGCCCATCTCCCTGTTCGTTCACAAGGATACTCAGGCACTGCATCCGGAATCTGTACGCCTGATGGAAGAGGTGGCCAAGCGGGTCGAGCAGTCCGGCATCCAGGCCTGGTGGGATCTGGACAAGGCCGAGCTGCTGGGCGCCGATGCCGACAACTACGAGAAAGTGCCTGACACCCTCGACGTCTGGTTTGACTCCGGTTCTACCCACGCCTCCGTGGTCGATGCCCGTCCCGAGTTCAACGGCAAGCCAGCCGACATGTATCTGGAAGGTTCTGACCAGCACCGTGGCTGGTTTATGTCCTCCCTGATGATTGGTGTGGCCATGAAAGACAAGGCTCCCTACAACCAGGTGCTGACTCACGGCTTCACTGTGGATGGTCAGGGTCGCAAGATGTCCAAGTCCATCGGCAACGTGGTGAGCCCGCAGGACGTAATGAACAAGCTGGGTGCAGACATCCTGCGTCTGTGGGTAGCGAGCACTGACTACACCGGCGAGATGACTGTCTCCGACGAGATCCTCAAGCGCTCTGCCGATGCTTATCGTCGTATTCGCAACACTGCCCGCTTCCTGCTGGCCAACCTGAACGGCTTCAATCCGGCGACCGACATGGTGGCACCTGCCGACATGGTAGTGGTGGATCGTTGGGCTGTGGGTCGTGCCAAAGCGGTACAGGCCGAGATCATGGCGGCATTCGACGAGTACAACTTCCACGGTGTAACCCAGAAGCTGATGCAGTTCTGCTCCATCGAGATGGGCTCCTTCTATCTGGATGTCATCAAGGATCGTCAGTACACCGCCAAGGCTGACAGCCTGGCACGTCGCTCTTGCCAGACCGCCCTTTATCACATCGCCGAGGCCATGGTGCGCTGGATGGCGCCGATCATGAGCTTCACCGCTGATGAAATCTGGGCCCTGCTGCCGGGTGAACGCTGCGAGTTCGTCTTCACCGAAGAGTGGTACGACGGCCTGTTCGGGCTGGAAGCGGGTGAAACCCTCAACGACGAGTTCTGGGCCGAGATCCTCACCGTGCGTGGTGAAGTGAACAAGGCGCTGGAAGTGGCCCGTGGCGAGAAGCGTATCGGCGGTTCCCTGCAGGCCGAGCTGACCCTGTTCGCCAAGCCGGAGCTGGCCGCTCGTCTGAACGCGCTGGCCGATGAGCTGCGCTTCGTGCTGCTCACCTCCAAAGCCAAGGTTGTGGAGGCTGACACTGCGCCGGAAGGCTCTGTGGCGACCGAGCGTGATGACCTGTGGTTGAGCGTGGCCCAGTCTGCTGCCGCCAAGTGCGACCGCTGCTGGCACCATGTAGAAGATGTGGGCACCATCGCGGGTCACGAAGAGATCTGTGGTCGCTGTGTGACCAACGTTGAGGGTGACGGCGAAACTCGTCAATTTGCCTGATGAACATGACTCAACATAAAAGCGGCCTGCGTTGGCTGTGGCTGGCAGTGCTGGCCTTTGTACTGGACCAGGCGAGCAAGCTCGCCGTGGTCAAGTTGCTGCCATTTGGTTACCCGGGGGTGGAGATCACCCCCTTCTTCAATCTGGTTCACGTCTACAACAAGGGCGCCGCATTCAGCTTTCTGGCTGATCAGGGGGGCTGGCAGCGCTGGTTCTTCGCGGTGCTGGCTTTTGCCATCTGTGGATTGCTGATCCACTGGCTGCGCAAGCAGTCGGTGACCCAGCGTTGGAGCGGTATCGCCTATTCACTCATCATCGGCGGCGCCCTCGGCAACGTCTTTGATCGACTGGTGCTGGGCCATGTGGTCGATTTCCTCGACTTCTACTGGCAGCGTGCGCACTGGCCGGCATTCAATCTGGCTGACAGCTTTATCTTTATCGGGGCCGCCATGATTGTGCTGGACGGTTTCCGTGGTGAGAAAAAGGAGCAGGCATGAGCCAGCAGATCACCGCTAACAGCAGCGTGCTGTTCCACTTCTCCATCAAGCTGGAAGATGGCTCGGTTGCCGACAGCACTGCGCTGCACGGCAAACCTGCCCGCCTGCGGATGGGCGATGGCAGCCTGACTCCCACCTTCGAGCAGTGTCTGCTGGGGCTGAGCGAAGGGGAGAGCAAGAGTTTTACGCTGGCGCCGGAAGAGGCCTTTGGTCTCTCCAATCCCGACAACATCTACCATCTCGACCGTGCCAAATTTGGCGCCGATGTGGAGCCAAAAGTCGGCACCATCATCCTGTTCGATCAGCCCAATGGCAGCGAGCTGCCGGGCATCATCCGGGCGGTAGCCGGGATGTCGGTCACGGTCGATTTCAACCACCCGCTGGCCGGTCATACCGTCACCTTCGAGGTGGAGATCCTGGGCGTTGATGATGAGGAGAAGGTGCATTAATGGATATTCTGCTCGCTAACCCTCGCGGTTTTTGCGCCGGTGTCGATCGCGCCATCAGCATTGTCGAGAGCGCGCTGGAGAAGTTCGGGGCCCCCATCTATGTCCGCCACGAAGTGGTGCATAACCGTTATGTGGTGAACAAGCTGAAAGAGGCGGGCGCTGTCTTCGTCGAGGAGCTGGACGAGGTGCCGGATGACAGCATCGTCATCTTCTCTGCTCACGGCGTGGCCAAGACAGTGCGCGAGATGGCCAAGTCCCGCGCCCTCAAGGTATTTGATGCCACCTGTCCGCTGGTGACCAAGGTGCACATGGAGGTTCATCGCGCCAGCCGCAAGGGCTCCGAGGCTGTGCTCATCGGCCACGCCGGTCACCCCGAGGTGATCGGGACCATGGGACAATACGAGAACCGTGAGGGTGGCATGTATCTGGTGGAGACACCGGAAGATGTGGCCAAGCTCAAGGTGAAGAATCCGGATGACCTCTGTTTTGTCACCCAGACCACCCTGAGCGTGGACGAGACCTCTGATGTTATCGATGCGCTGCGCAAGCACTTCCCCAAGATCCAGGGGCCGCGTAAGGATGATATCTGCTACGCCACCCAGAACCGTCAGGATGCGGTGCGGGAGATGGCGGGGCTGGTGGACGCCATGCTGGTGGTAGGGTCTCGCAATTCCTCCAACTCCAACCGTCTGCGGGAGCTGGCCGAGAAGGTGGGCGCCAGAGCCTATCTTATCGACGATGCGTCGATGATCGAGGCGAGCTGGTTGGAAGGGGTGAAGGCGATCGGCGTCACTGCAGGTGCATCAGCCCCCGAGGTGCTGGTGCAAAACGTGATTGCCCGCCTGCGGGAGCTGGGTGGCAAGGTGGTCGCTGAGCATCCTGGCCGTGAAGAGAACGTAGTCTTTGAGGTTCCTCCCGAACTTAGAATAATTTGAGTGCAGCCAGGAAGGCTTAAGAATAAAGTGTGTTGATAATGACGCCGGGTTTGTTCATGAGACAGGCTCGGCGTTAAACTTATGAAGCAGTCTGTCACCAAGGATGGGATATGATTGGATACTTTCGTGGCTTTTCTCTTATTGAGTTGATGATTGTCATCGCCATCGTGGCGATTCTTGGCACCATCGCTTATCCCGCCTATCAGCAATATGTGCTGACCAGTCATCGTGTCGAAGCCAAGAGCATGCTGCTCAATGCAGCCAATCGGCAAGAAACCTATTTTATGGATTTCAATCAGTATGCATCCTCTGCTGCTGCTCTTGGTATCAGTAGTGCATCTGAGAATGGCCTGTATCAATTATCCATTGCCGTATCAGGCAACACCTACACCTTGTCAGCCAGTGCTGGCGCGACGACAGCCCAAGCCAAAGATACCGATTGCACGGTGTTTTCCATTAATCAGTTGGGTGTCAAAAGTGCCTCTGGTGCAGCTAGCAATAGCTGTTGGGAATAGCCATGGCCATTCGTGTTTCATCACATGAGAGGGGATTCAGCCTGCTGGAGGTGATGATCACCGCTGTCATCCTGTCGCTGGGGCTGCTTGGTCTGGTTGCTTTGCAAACCCATTCCAAATTTGCCAGTTATGAAGCTCGTCAGCGTACTATTGCCAGCTGGCTGGCTAACGATATGGTTGAACGAGTACGGATAAATCGCGATAGCTGGAGTGCATCCGGTGCAGTGACCGTCAATCTTGCCGCCAACTTGCCACGTCCGACATGCGCCGCTGCTGATGGCACAATCAGCGCGTGCAGTGCTGCAGATTTACGTAATGCCGACCTTCACTACTGGCAACAAGCCTTACTTGGGGCCAGTGTGTCGGGGGCGTCATCTTCCTTGAATTCACCGATAGGCTGCGTGGTGCGGCGGGCCAATAATGTATTGGCTGTCGGGATATTCTGGGCTGGCAAGCAAGATATATCTGATGGGGGGGCTGCTGCCGCCGCAGCAACGCTGATCAATGAGTGTCAACTCTCGACAGCAAATAATCTTTCGAGGCGCCAGTTTATTCTGACGACGACTTTATGAATTCTCGCGGTTTCACGCTGGTAGAGTGGCTGGTCGCTATGCTGCTCGGTCTATTTTTGTTGGCGGGGGTATTCACAGTTTTTGTTATGTCTCGCTCCAGCTCTGAAGATGCCTTTGATCAAAGTGAATTACAGGAAAATGGTCGATTGGCCATTCGACTGATTAGCCAGGATATCAAATGGGCTGGCTTTTTTGGAGCTTATACCGGTCAGTCAACGCAAGTTGGCCCCTCTCTGACCCTCAGTGCTGGTAGCATTGTTCCTGCCAGTAGCGATTGTCTGGATGAGCGTTCTGTCGGTAGTTTGCCATCAAATGCTGGTCCCATCAGGGGGCTATGGGTAAGCCGGGTATCAACCTCCAAAGGATTGGCTGGATTCGCTTGTATTCTCGCTGCTGATCGGGTGGCAAACTCGGATGTTATCAGTATCAAGCGATTGGTAGGGCGTCCTATACCCGCATCAGAGGGATTGGATACAAACCGCTTTTATATGGCAACCAATAGTCAGGAGGCGAGAGTCATCAAGGGAAGCGAAACCAGACCACTCTTTGGTGCCAATAATGAGAGCCAGATCTGGGAATACCAGCACTACATTTATTACCTATCACAAGAAGATGGCATTCCTGTTTTACGCAAGCGCTATTTGACCGTCAATGGTGGTTCTTCTCTGATTGGTGGCGCCATGGCGGAAGGGGTTGAACATATGATACTGATGTTCGGTATTGATGATTCAGTGATCCCCGATGGGCATATCGATAGATATCTTTCAGCTGACCAGATGGCTGCTCAGAGTTGGAATGAAGGTCGGGTATTGGGGGTGCGGTTATTTTTATTAATTAGAGCGGCGAAAGAGTCTGCACGTTACAAAAATAATAACACCTATCAACTTGGCAATCTGCCCCCGATAAAAGGCAATGGCGATGGCTATCGCCGCCTATTGCTGGAAAGCAGCATCGCATTGCGTAACCCGCAAATTGTTACTCGGAGTGGCACATGAGATCGTTTCAACAACAGCAAGGGATTGCACTGATAGTCGCACTGGTTATTCTGGTTCCTTTGACTCTGATTGCGGTAGTTGTCATGCAATCCAGTGGTATGAGTCTGAAGATGGCGGGTTCCAGTGCCAGTTTGCAACGGGCAGAGCACGAAGTTGAAGGTACTCTGGAGTCTGCATTGAGCGATACTTCTCTCTCAACACAAATTGCTACACAGGCAATTGGGGTTTCAGCTGCAATAGGCACGACTACTTCATCGACGACTCTGACAGTCAATACAGAAAGTGTATGTAAACGCAAATTTGAAGCCAGTAGCCAGAATGTAACGCCAGCTTGTCGTTATGCTGAAGCCACCACATCCAGTGCTTATGGCAAGGTGAATAGCCAAATGACCTTTACTGCTGGGGTAGAACAACCCTTGCTCAGTGCCAATTAGGGAGCGGGTGATGAACATAAGGAACTGTTTGTTTACAAGCTTGCTGGTATTGTGTTGCGGAATATCAGGGGGATCTTTGGCGGTAGGTACTGGTTATTCCGACGATACCGAGTTGTTTATTTATGACTTTGCCAAGGCGGGGGACTTCCGCCCTAAGGTGCTCTTTATTTTCGATAACTCGGGGAGTATGAAAAATACAACCGAAGTTGCTAAAGAGCCTTATGACTCATCGATAAGTTATCCATCATTGGCTAATGATCCAGATGTTAACAATAGTAATCGCTTCATCTATTTCTCCAGTGATGGAAAAGTTCCCACTATCAACAGTACCAAACGTTTTAGTGAGAATTTAAATGCATGTGCGACATCTAAAGGCCCTCTAAATAATGTGGGTCGATTTCAGTCACGAGTTTGGGGATATGAAATATATGATAAAAATAGAAAGGGGCGTTGGCGTTCTCTAAATGATTTTGATATTTACAGTATAATAATTGCAGATTGCCAGCAAGATATTGATGAGCAAAACGCAAACAATCAATATTCAGGTCCATATTCAACATATATTGTTGATGGTTATCCCGTTGACAAGCCAAATCGTACAACGGGAAGCTGGTTTTACACATCAAACGTAGCCAATGCTCTTGCTAGTGGTAGTTCTACCCAGATCTCATTATTTACGGCAAATTATGTCCGTTGGTATTACGGTAGTGCAGGTGTGTCAACACAAACTCGATTGAAAGTTGCTCAGGATGCAGTCAAAGAACTGGTTTTGGCTACGCCAGCTGTCGATTTTGGTCTGGCTGTTTTTAACTACAATGATGGCAATGAACCAGGTAGTAGAAATGGCGGAAGAATAATCCGCAATATTGTAGGTAACGATGCCATCCTCACCTCTGGTAAAAGCGGTGCGCAGGATTTGATTGACAAGGTAAATAGTTTGAGCTCTGACACTTGGACTCCCTTGTGTGAAACATTATATGAATCATATAGATACTTTGGCGGTTTGGGGGTGTACTTTGGTGACGATGATGTAAATCGTACTCCCAAGCGTGATAGCAATGCTGAAGTAACATCGGGTATATATAAAAATCCCTATGATAAATGTTCCAATAATGGTTATATCATCTATATGACAGATGGTGAACCAACCAATGATAAAGCAGCAGATTCCCTTGTTGCCAACCTGATCAGTACGTTATCTACAGAGGATAAGGTTGCTTATGACGGCTTGGTTAGTTATGGCTCTTCTGGTGAAAAAAGCTATCTTGCTGCACTTGCCGGATATATGAAAAACAATGATGTAAACACCTCGGCTATTGGCAAACAAACAGTCACAACATTCACCGTGGGTTTTGGAGATGAAGCAATTAAGGGGGCTGGTGCATTATTGGCAGAGACCGCTCGTCGTGGTGGGGGTAAATACTATCCAGCAACCGATGCAACCCAACTTAACGAAGCATTAAAATCATCATTACTAGCTATCTTGAAAATGAATACCTCGCTGGTATCTCCCGCCATTGCCACTAATAACTTTGACCGTACTCGCAGCCTGAATAATATTTATTATGCAATGTTTGAGCCTGGTTCTGGTCCACGATGGAAGGGAAATCTTAAAAAGCTGGTTCTGAATCCAGATAAGGGTTATGTAGTCGATCAGAGCGGCTTACCTGCGATATCCAGTGATGGAACAATTCTTGAGTCAGCAAGAACCTATTGGTCATCCACCAGTGATGGTAACAAGGTTGCCGAGGGTGGGGTACAAGAGATGCTGGCAGCTAAAACCAATCGCAATCTTTATATTATTCCCCCTTCCACTAATACATTAACTCCCTTTAGCAAGTCTGCTCTTGAGGGTATGGCAGGCGGGGCGACGCAGCTACGCACTGTCATGAAGCTTGATAGTGCTGATAGCATGGATGACCTGCTTAATTGGACCAAGGGGATAGATGCGTTTGATGAGAATCAGGATGGTGATAGATCAGATAGTCGGGAGCATATTCTTGGTGACCCGTTGCATTCACGGCCGTTAGTGATCAACTACGGTTGTACAACGTCGACAGGACAGACTACATGTACACCTGACTTGCGCATTATGATGGGAAGTAATGCCGGCTTCTTGCATATGTTTAAAGACAGTGGCACCACGGTTGATGAAAGCTGGGCCGTTATGCCTTATCAATTTATCGCGAATCAGAAAGCGCTGCGAGAGAACCTGGACTCATCAGTGCATCTCTATGGTGTGGATGCATCGCCTACAGTGCTGGTCAATGAGCAAGTAAAAGATGGTCATATCAAGTCGTCACAAGGTGACAAGGTGTGGTTATTTACCGGGCTGCGGGGTGGTGGCAAGGCCTATTATGCGTTGAATATATCCAATCCGGACTCCCCTTCGCTGATGTGGCGGTTGGATAAAAACAGCGCCGGTTTCAACAAACTGGGCGAGACCTGGTCGATCCCCGAGGTTGCGTTTATTCCCGGTTATTACACCGAAACCAATGGTAAAAAAACCTATAAGCCAGTCCTGATATTCTCTGGAGGTTATGATCAGGCCAAGAGCTATTTGGGCCAGGGGGCTGAAGACAGTGAAGGGGTGGGTATTTATATCGTGGATGCTGAGGCCGGCACGCTGTTGTTCAGCTTTACCCCGGATGCGGCCAGTGCAACCAACAAACAAGTTGCAGGCATGGTTTATAGCATGCCTGGCTCTGTCTCCGTGCTGGATAGTGATGGAGATGGTATTTCAGACCGAATCTATGCAGGAGATACCGGTGGCCAGATCTGGCGCATCGACATGAAGGGGACAGAAAAATCCAAATGGACGGCCATCAAATTTGCCAGTTTGGGTAATGCCCATTTAAGTGAGGGTGATAAGAAACTGGCAGACGACCGTCGCTTCTTTACTCAGCCCGTATTGGTGCGCACCATCAATAAAGGTTGGAAGTATGATGGTACAAATTATCTTTACAGTGAGCGTCCGTTTGATGCCGTATTGATAGGCAGTGGTGATAGAAATCGTCCTTCCTCAGAAGCGACAACCCAAAATGTGTATGTGATGCTACGTGACTACAATGTTAATCCAACCTTGTTTGGGGCAACGTCTGAACCAGCGGTGCCATCAAGTATCACACTGAACGATCTCTACGATGTGACCAGCGATCCCTTTACGGGTTTGAATGAAGAGCAGATTGTAAACACCACCAAGGCGTTGACCAGCAAGCTAGGATGGAAATTCTGGCTCAATGAAAGCGGTGAAAAATCGATGGGGGCTGGTTTGGTGTTGCAAGGCAAGCTCTATTTCACTTCCTTCTTGCCTCAGGTACAGGACTTCCAACAATGTACGATTCAATCGATCGGTGCCATGCGCCAATATATGATTGATATGCACTATGGCACTTCTTTCAAATATATACTGGATAGCAACAATCAGGAAGTTATTCAGCGTTACGTAGAGGTGCAAAATAAGGTTGCTGATGATCTGGTTATTCATGGTGGGGATGATGGTCGGATCAGGATTATAGGGGGTGCTCCGGGCAAGGAGGTCATCCTCAAAGATGATGGGAAGGGAGAGCCTGAGCGCTGTACCGGTGAAGGAGAATGCTCACAAGGTGCGGAAGAGGCAAAAATGGATATGTCTCCCAAGAAAATCTATCTCTATGAAGGAGAACAGGGATGAAACGCATGCTGCTCTGGTGTGTGGGCTTGCCCTTGTTGGTTCATGCCCAAACGGAAGACATAAAATGTTATGTCACTCTGGAAGGTGGCGTGCAGATGGTGTTGCAGCAACCGGTAACTGATACGAGCAAGGCAAGTCTGGTCAGGGTGTTTAAACAGAAAGGTTATGAGATTGATGGGGTGGTGCATCTTGTCACAGAGGTAATCGAGTGCGTTCCTTTGGCGGCCACCTTTTCGCTGGCTGATGCAAAAAAACAAGATGAAATCCAACCCAGATAACGTTGGTTATTGAGTAGGGTAAAGGGGCTAAGAACAACTCAGCCCCTTTTTTTCGCTTCTGCTTCTGCCGGATGGGGAAACGATGATATCGACTCGAGGTGCTTGGTCGATACAAAACCGGAGTGTCATGTTGGTGCCAATCGCAGTGCCATCTGGACTAAATCGCACAAATTGTCGATTAGCCGTCACGGTATGTTTTTCAAGAAAGGGTTCTGTTGCTGATAACAAGATATCGCCACTTGCAATATCGAATTGGCGATCCTGATTGGTGTCGATAAAGACAAGCATGCGCTGGGCGCCGGTTTGATTTGCGAGTACACAGCCTTCTTTTGTGGAGTTTCTGACAGGCATGGCAAGACATGCTGTGACGGGTTGCTGCTGTGTGATGGCTTGCCGTTGGCCGAAGATCAGGTGGTCCTGCAGGTTTCTTGTGTAGATGTCGCTGTCGGTAGATGTCAGCAGATTTGCCAATGACGGCAGTCCCAAGGTCAGCAGGATGGTTGTCAGGCTTGCAGATATTAAAAACTCAAGCAGGGTAAATCCATTTCGTGCCATAGCGTATGAGTCCTTGTTCAAAGGAGACTCTAAGCATAGCCATTGGATTGAAATGGATCCTTTTGTGCTCGTGTGTGTTTCGCGGTAGTTAACGCAGGTCATGGACATACAGCACCACTTGCCTGGCTATGGGCACGCCCGGCAGGCATAACTGCAATCTCAATGCCCTTTTCACCGCTTACACAGAGTGAAAAAATGACCTCGCTATCAGACGTAATGGTGCCATCAGGGGTGAAGCGAAGCGCCTGTGCATCTGCAGAAATGGCCAGTTCTGCAGGAAACTCGGGACTTGCCGTCAGAGTTGTTTCGCTGCCATTGAGCTTCTGATCGCTATTAGTATCGATAAAAGCGATCTGCCGGGTCGCTCCATTTTGATTGGCAGTAACGCACTCTTCTACAGAATTATTGATAGTGGTCAGGCAGAGAGTAACCGTTTGCTGGTTAGAGATAGCCTGTTGTCTGGCATAGTTTAAGTGGTTGAGAAGGCTTTTTTCCTGGGTCGCCAAATTATTGCTGCCAAGCAGGTTAGAGAGGGAAGGAATACCAATCCCCAACAGAATGACGCCCAGCGCAATGGCTATCATCAACTCCATTAGGGTAAATCCGGCGTTTTTCATATCTGCGAAGGCCTGTCGTTCCGTGACTATCTACAGCTTATCCTTCCCGCAGGTTGCTGTCACACGGTTACGCCTGTCTTGAACTGGCAGATTGCCCACCTTTTCTTTATCATTCCCCATCATTTTCGAATTCAAGATGCATCGCCATGGCAAAAGCCCTCTCTCTGATGCTTGCCCAGTTGAATCTGACGGTAGGCGCCATCGAAGATAACACTGACAAAGTGCTCGCTGCGGCAGCTCAAGCCGGACAGCAAGGTGCCGATCTGCTGGTCTGCTCCGAGCTGGCCCTGACCGGCTATCCACCGGAAGATCTGCTGCTGCGCGCCGATCTGATGATGCGGGTCGAAGCCGCGTTGGCTCGTGTTGCCGAATGGCAGGGCAACTGTGCCATTTTGGTGGGTCATCCCTGGCGTGAAGGCGAGGCGCTCTACAACGCGGCGTCACTCTATGAGCAGGGTAAGCTGATTGCCCGTTACTTCAAGCAGGACTTGCCCAACTACGGCGTGTTTGATGAGAAGCGCTACTTCACCGCGGCAACCGAGACCTGCGTGGTGCCGTTCCGTGGTCACCAGCTGGGGCTGCTCATCTGTGAAGATCTGTGGCAGCCGGGTCCGGCGCTGGCCGCCAAGGCGGCAGGGGCCGAACTGCTGCTCACCATCAACGCCTCGCCCTATGATCAGGAAAAACCCTGGATCCGCCGCGAGCTGATGGCCGAGCGCTGCGATCAGACCGGTCTGCCGCTGGTCTACCTCAATCAGGTGTGCGGTCAGGACGAGCTGATTTTCGACGGCTGCTCCAAGGTGTTCAGTAGCCAGGGCGAGTTGACTCACAAGCTGGCCCCGTTTGCCGAAGAGCTGGCGCTGGTACGTTTTGCTGATGGCCAGCCGGTGAAAGAGTGTGAACCGGCTGCGCCGCTTGAGCCGTTGGCAGAGACCTATCAGGCGCTGGTGCTGGCAGTGCGCGACTACGTTACCAAGAACGGCTTCCACGGCGCTGTGCTGGGTCTCTCCGGTGGGATCGACTCGGCGCTGACGCTGGCCATCGCGGCCGATGCCATCGGGGCCGACAAGGTGCAGGCGGTGATGATGCCGTTCCGCTACACAGCACAGATGAGTGTGGAAGATGCCAAGGAGCAGGCCGAGCGGATGGGGGTTGAGTTCAACATCATCTCCATCGAGCCGATGTTCGAAGGATTTATGACCCAGCTGGCGCCGCTTTTTGAAGGCACCGCCCGCGATACGACCGAAGAGAACCTGCAGGCCCGCTGCCGCGGCGTGCTGCTGATGGCGCTCTCCAACAAACGTCGTCGTATCGTGCTGACCACTGGCAACAAGAGCGAAATGGCAGTCGGTTATGCCACGCTGTACGGTGACATGGCGGGCGGTTTCGACGTGCTGAAAGATGTGCCCAAGACGCTGGTTTTCAAGCTGTGCGAATATCGCAACTCGGTTGACTACGTGATCCCGCAGCGGGTTATCGACCGCCCCCCTTCGGCAGAATTGGCGCCGGATCAGGTGGATCAGGACAGCCTGCCGCCATACGACATCCTCGATGCCATCCTCAAACGTTACGTGGAAGAGGATGCCTCGGTCGCCGACATGGTGGCAGAGGGCTTCGAGGAGGCGGTGGTGCGCAAGGTGATCCGCCTCGTGGACCTCAACGAATACAAGCGCCGTCAGGCGGCGGTTGGGCCCCGCATTACGGCTCGCAACTTTGGTAAGGATCGCCGTTACCCCATTACATCCGGGTTCGGCAAACAGAACTGGTAAGGAGTCACCATGAAGAAGATTGAAGCCATCATCAAACCGTTCAAGCTGGACGATGTGCGCGAGGCCCTGGCCGAGATCGGCATCAACGGCATGACCGTATCCGAAGTCAAAGGCTTCGGCCGCCAGAAGGGCCATACCGAGCTCTATCGCGGCGCCGAATATATGGTCGACTTCCTGCCGAAAGTGAAGGTGGAGCTGGTGGTGCAGGACGAGGATCTCGATGCCTGTCTGGAAGCGATCCAGAACACCGCCCGTACTGGCAAGATTGGTGATGGCAAGATCTTCGTCTGCGAGGTGGAGCGTGTCATTCGTATCCGTACCGGCGAAGAGAACGAAGACGCGATCTGACCTTGGCTATCTCTTTACCTGACCAGAGGCGTGAAGCGCGACCTCATTTGATGGGGTGGATGCGTTTTGCTGTGGTCGCCAGCCTGTTGGCGGGCCTGACCGCCTGTAGTACCCGTCCACCGGCTCAGCCGGAGAATCTGTGCCAGATCTTTCGCGAGAAGCCTGACTGGCACAAGGCCGCGCTCAAGATGAACGAGAAGTGGGGGACGCCGATCCATGTGGTGATGGCCATGATGTATCAGGAGTCCTCTTACGTACATGATGCCCAGCCGCCGATGCAGTATTTCCTCTTCATCCCGACCGGGCGGGCCAGTTCGGCTTATGGTTATGCTCAGGTCAAAGATGAAACCTGGGCGGATTACCAGCGGGAAACCGGCAACAGCTGGAGTGACCGCGATGACTTTGCCGACGCCATCGATTTTATGGGTTGGTACACTAACAAGGCCCAGCGGCTAAATGGCACCTCCAAGTGGGATGCCTATGGCCAGTACCTCAACTATCACGAAGGGTGGGGTGGCTACCGGCGTGGCAGCTATCGCAGCAAGGGGTGGTTGATGAAGACCTCTCGCAAAGTGGAAGCTCGCGCCCAGCGCTACGGCGCCCAGTACCGTCAATGCAAGGATCAGCTCTCCCGTGGGGGCTGGTTCTGGTAACCAAATCAGGAGTCAGAAATGCCGTTATTGGACAGTTTTACCGTTGACCACACCCGTATGGAAGCGCCAGCGGTGCGTGTGGCCAAGACCATGCAGACCCCGAACAAGGACACTATTACCGTGTTCGACCTGCGTTTCTGTGTGCCGAATCAGGAGATCCTCTCCGAGCGCGGTATCCATACGCTGGAGCACCTGTTCGCCGGTTTTATGCGTGATCACCTGAACGGCAACGGCGTGGAGATCATCGACATCTCCCCCATGGGTTGCCGTACCGGCTTCTACATGAGCCTGATCGGCGCGCCGGACGAAGCCCGTGTTGGCGCAGCCTGGCAGGCGGCCATGAGCGACGTGCTGACCGTGCAGGATCAGGCCAAGATCCCCGAGCTGAACGAGTATCAGTGCGGCACCTACAGCATGCACTCGCTGGAAGAGGCGCACGCCATCGCCCGTCATGTGCTGGAGCGCGGTATCGGCGTCAACCACAACGACGAGCTGGCCTTGCCGGAAGAGAAGCTGAAGAGTCTGTGAGGCTGATGAGCTGTCGCTCATGGGATAACCTCTTCAGGGAATGTGAAAAGAGCCGGTCAGCCATGCTGACCGGCTCTTTTTATTCCGCCTGATCGCGGTTATGGGGATGACTTGCTCCCCTTGCCAACTCTGATTAGGATGGTTTTTGACCTGAACCTGTTGGCGGAGGTGTGACGATGAAAGGGATATTGCTGCGTTGGCTGGCCCGTTACGATGCATGGTGCGAGGAGTGGGGGCTCACTCAGGAGAACCGGCGCTGCTGCACGCCGGTTCGTTATGATGATGATTCAAGCAAAGAGCGAGCTTGCGCAGAAGAGGCTGAGCTCAATCAAAATTGCGGGTCACGGCACCGGTAACGCTGTTGTACTCGAAGCCGAGGCCGTTTCGATAATCCGGGTTGGTCTGGAAGCGGTTGATTGAGTCGCGCAGGATATAGCGGCAGTTGAAGTGTTTCTCGTTGCCTTCATCCTCATCTTGATGGCCTGAACCGACTTGTGTGGATAGATAATCAAACCCTTCTGGGATATTCACAGCGTTGGGAGTTATGGGGGTGACCGTTTGGTCTCCATCAAGCAGGTCATTGAATAGCAATTCACAGTCATCATCATTGTTGACCGATATATGGTTACCTGAGCCCGGCTGATATGGTTTATCGCTTCCCGCACTCCCTTGGTCTTCCTTCGAGCCCGTTGGCCAACCATATCGATTGATATCCACATCGCCTTTACCAAAGCTGCTCAGGTTGTAGAGCGCGATCGCTTGCCCCTGTACTTTCACTGCCCAGCCAGCATGAGCCAGCTGAACTGCACTGGCAAAGCTGCCTGCGGTCGCCGAGACCGTGCTTTTCAGGGCATCATCCTTGATATTGATAAAGCGGGGCAGGGCGGTGACGGCCAGGATCCCCAGCACTATGATCACCAGCACCAGTTCAATCAGGGTAAAGCCGTTGTTTCTGTTGTTCATCATGTTCAATGACCCATTAAATACCGCAAACAGGTGTGAGTGATATGCAGCTGATAGATACCCATTGCCATCTCGACTTTCCGGTGTTCGACCAGGACAGGGAGGCGCTGCTGGCCCGTTGTCGGGCATTGGGGGTGACGGAGTATATCATTCCTGCCATCGCAGAGGATAACTGGACTCGTGTGATGGGTCTGGCAGAGCAGCATGACGGCCTCTTTTATGGTCTGGGCATTCATCCCTGGTATGCCGGTGAACAGCGGGAGGGGGTGATGGAGCGGTTGCGAACGCTGGTGATGAGCCAACCTGCCGGGCTGGTGGCCATAGGCGAGTGCGGGCTGGACCTCCGTTCACACGTGCCGCAGGAGGGGCAGGTGGCGCTGTTTGAGGCTCAGATCCGGCTGGCTGCCGATGTCGGGCTTCCCCTTATGATCCACTCGGTGCGCGCCAATGACACTGTGGCCAAGCTGTTGCGCCGCTTCAAGCCGCCTCGTGGTGGGGTGATCCATGCTTTCAGCGGTTCGTTGCAGCAGGCGGAGGCTTTCTGGCAACTGGGCTTTCGACTTGGGGTGGGCGGGGTAATCAGTTTTGAGCGGGCGAACAAGACGCGAGAGGTATTTCGGGCTATGCCGCTCGAGGCTCTGGTGCTGGAAACCGATTCGCCAGATATGCCGTTGCAAGGCGCACAAGGCACCCGGAATACCCCGGAAGCGTTGCCGAAAATAGCGGAAATATTGATGACATTGCGGGATGAACCATCGGCAGATGTTGCCAAGGTGTTATTTGAAACTGCCCGGCATATTTTCCATCACGACCAATAGCCATGAAACAAATTCGCAACACCTGATTTAGTTGTCAGGAAAAAAAATGAGCGTAAAAATCGTTTGCTGTCTAATTTTGTGACACTTGGACATTTTGATAACGATAAAATGTGACCAGCATTCTATTTTATCGGACTTTAATTAGTATAATGCGCTCCCCTTGATTAGTTGGGTTTAATAACAACTCGCTAACAAGCTAGGTGCTACTAGAGGAAGATAATAATGAATTTGTTCATGGGTCTGGTAGGGATGGCGACGCTCGTCCTTATCGCGGTGCTGTTCTCCAGCAATCGCAAGGCAATCAACGTCCGTACCGTTGTCGGTGCGTTCGCAATTCAAGCCGGTCTGGGGGCGTTTGTTCTCTATGTTCCGGTTGGTCGCGATATCCTGGTCGGCGTGTCCGACGCGGTATCCAGCGTGATCAGCTACGGCCAGAACGGGATCGACTTCCTGTTTGGCGGTCTGGTCAGCAACAAGATGTTTGAAGTGTTCGGTGGCGGCGGCTTTGTCTTTGCCTTCCGTGTTCTGCCGGTCATCATCTTCTTCTCTTCCCTGATTGCAGTGCTCTACTACTTGGGCATCATGCAGATGGTCATCAAGTTGCTGGGCGGCGGCCTGCAGAAAGTACTGGGTACTTCCCGCACCGAATCCCTCTCTGCAACCGCCAACATCTTCGTCGGTCAGACCGAAGCGCCGCTGGTAGTTCGTCCCTACATCGCCAAGATGACTGACTCCGAGCTGTTCGCCGTCATGTGTGGTGGTCTGGCCTCCGTTGCCGGTTCCGTACTGGCCGGTTACGCCTCCATGGGCGTGAAGATGGAGTACCTGATTGCTGCCTCCTTCATGGCTGCACCGGGTGGTCTGCTGTTTGCCAAGCTGCTGGTTCCCGAGACCGAGACCCCGAACTACGACGAAAGCTCTGCCGATGCCGAGCTGGATGACAAGCCTGCCAACGTCATTGACGCTGCTGCTGCTGGCGCTTCTGCCGGTATGCAACTGGCCCTGAACGTCGGCGCCATGCTGCTGGCCTTCATCGGTCTGATCGCCATGATCAACGGCATCTTCTCCGGTGTGGGTGGCTGGTTCGGTTATCCGCAACTCTCTCTGGAACTGCTGCTGGGCTGGATCTTCTCCCCGCTGGCCTTCCTGATCGGTGTGCCCTGGAATGAAGCAGTGGTTGCTGGTTCCTTCATCGGTCAGAAGCTGGTAGTGAACGAGTTCGTGGCTTACCTGAACTTCGCTCCGTACCTGAAAGACGAAGTGCTGATCAACGGTGTGGCCATGTCCGACCACACCAAGGCGATCATCTCCTTCGCGCTGTGTGGTTTTGCCAACCTCTCCTCTGTTGCCATCCTGCTGGGTGGTCTGGGGTCCATGGCGCCGAACCGCCGCGGTACCATTGCACGCTTTGGTCTGAAAGCCGTATTGGCTGGCTCTCTGTCCAACCTGATGTCTGCCACTATCGCAGGCTTCTTCCTGGCACTGTCCGGCATGTAATCGCCGCCTGACTGACAGGGTATAAACACGAACGCCACGGCATCTGCCGTGGCGTTCGCGTATGGAGCGGTGACAACCGTTTTCCTATCTAAACTAATAATAAAATGAGTCAAATCGGAGGTTATATGAATGAAGTGCTACTGGCGATGGTGGCCGGCTTTATAGTTGGTTTGTTGTTTTCTTTCCTCAAATTGCCGATCCCGGCGCCTCCCGTTTTGTCCGGGGTAATGGGGATCGTCGGGGTCTATCTGGGGGGATTGGCCTACTCCTGGATCCTGACTCGTTTCTTTTCGTAAGGCTTTTTTAGACCTGGATTTGCCAGATGTGAGGTACCTCTGAAATTGGCAAATCCGGCTTGCAAACAGGGGGTATCTCGGCTGAAATAGGCGTTGCCAGCAGGGTGCTGGCAATGACTAATACTCGATGAAATCGGGTGTTGGCGGTCAAATGGAATTGATTGGGAAGTCGGGTCAGATGTTGTCGGCCTTTCTCAAGTCTTCATGGAACCAAGTCCGCACTTTTGTAAGAAAGTGACAGGGCTCTTGCCTTATTTACAGTCGCAGTGCCTGCAGGGTGTTTTGAATAGCATCCCGATAGTGCCGGTGCCTTTGCACTGTAATTCCATTCCCGTATAGCTGGGGATTACTGCCTGTGCATCCATTGCTGGATGGTATGGTGGTGCCCGGTTATCTGGATTAAATCGAGACTTTGGAGAACAGAATGACTGATCTGAAAGTGGCCGCTCAGCGCGCCCTGAACCTGATGGACCTGACCACCCTGAACGACGACGACACCGATCAGAAGGTGATCGACCTGTGCCATAAGGCCAAGTCACCGGCTGGCCTGACCGCCGCCGTCTGCATCTACCCCCGTTTTATCCCTATCGCTCGCAAGACCCTGCGTGAGATCGGCGCTGCCGACGTACGCATTGCGACCGTGACCAACTTCCCGCACGGCAACGACGACATCGAGATCGCCGTGGCCGAAACCCGTGCCGCAGTCGCCTACGGTGCCGACGAAGTGGACGTGGTGTTCCCGTACCGCGCCTTCATGGTCGGTAATGAACAGATCGGTTTTGATCTGGTCAAAGCCTGTAAAGAGGCCTGTGGTGCCAACGTGCTGCTGAAAGTGATCATCGAAACTGGTGAACTTAAAGAAGAGGCGCTGATCCGTCGCGCTTCCGAGATCTGTATCGATGCCGGTGCCGACTTCATCAAGACCTCCACCGGCAAGGTGCCGGTCAATGCGACCCCAGAAGCGGCGCGGATCATGATGGAAGTAATCAAGGCCAAGAATCCGAAAGTCGGCTTCAAGCCAGCGGGTGGCGTGAAAGACGCAGCCGTTGCCGGTCAGTACCTGGCCATGGCCGAAGAGATCCTCGGCAACGACTGGGTATCCGCCCGTACCTTCCGCTTTGGTGCATCCAGCCTGCTGGCCAGTCTGCTGGCCACTCTGGGGCATGGCGACAAGCCGGCCAACACCAGCGGTTACTAATAGGTTGATGAGAGGGCGGACAGCAGTCCGCCCTGTTAGCCCCCACCATGCGGTGTGCGGGCAAGGATTCAGGCTTGTGTAACGCCAGCAATGGCGGAGGGAATGAAAGATGTTTTTGCCTCAAGAAATTATTCGCAAGAAGCGCAACGGTGAAGCGCTCAGTACCCAAGAAATTCAATTCTTCGTTCAGGGCATTACCAACAACACCATCGGTGAGGGGCAGATTGCCGCGCTGGCGATGGCGGTCTACTTCAAAGACATGACCATGGATGAGCGGGTTGCCCTGACCTGCGCCATGCGCGACTCCGGCATGGTATTGACCTGGGATCACCTCAATCTGGGTGGCCCGATTGTCGACAAGCACTCCACCGGCGGGGTGGGTGACGTTGTCTCCCTGATGCTTGGCCCGATGGTCGCTGCCTGCGGCGGTTTCGTGCCGATGATCTCCGGCCGTGGCTTGGGTCACACCGGCGGTACCCTCGACAAGCTGGACGCCATTCCCGGCTACCAGACCTCGGTCGACAACGACCGTTTCCTGAAAGTGGTGAAAGAGGCGGGGGTCGCCATCATCGGCCAGACCGGCGATCTCGCCCCGGCTGACAAGCGTATCTATGCCGTACGGGACATCACCGCCACCGTCGAATCTGTCGCCATGATCACCGGCTCCATCCTCTCCAAGAAGCTCGCCTCCGGGCTCGAAGCGCTGGTGATGGATGTGAAAGTGGGCTCCGGCGCCTTTATGCCAACCTTCGAAGCCTCCGAAGAGCTGGCCAAGAGCATTGTGGCCGTGGCCAACGGTGCCGGTTGCCGCACCTCTGCGCTCTTGACCGATATGAACCAGGTGCTGGCCTCCAGCGCCGGTAACGCGGTGGAAGTGCGTGAAGCGGTGCGCTACCTGACCGGTGAATACCGCAACCCGCGGATCCACGAAGTGACCATGGCGCTGTGCGCCGAGATGCTGATCTCCGCCGGTCTTGCCAGCGACGAGCGCGATGCCCGCACCAAGCTGCAGGCGGTGCTGGATAATGGCAAGGCGGCCGAGATCTTCGGTCGCATGGTGACAGGTCTCGGTGGCCCGGCCGATTTTATGGAGCGTTACGACGCTTACCTGCCCAAAGCCGCCATCGTGCGCCCGGTCTTTGCGGCCAACAGCGGCTTCGTGACCGCTATGGATACCCGCGAGCTGGGGCTGGCCGTGGTGGCGATGGGCGGTGGTCGCCGCGCTGCCGGTGACAAACTTGATTATGCGGTCGGTCTGACCGACTTTATCCGCCTGGGTCAAAGCGTTGATGCTGACAAGCCGATCGCGATGATCCACGCTCAGACTGAAGAGCAATATGCTCAGGCTGCCAGCATGGTGCAGGCGGCTGTCCGGATTGGTGGCGAGCGGCCGGAGGCACTGCCTGAAGTGTACCGCCGTATCACCCTGGCTGATTTGTAACAAGGGGAAGACCCATGAAACGTACCTTTATTCTGATGATGGACTCTTTCGGTATTGGCGCTGCTGCCGACGCCGACAAGTTCGGAGATGTGGGCGCCAACACCCTTGGCCATATCGCCAAGGCGTGTGCGGCAGGTGAAATTGAAGGCCGCGGTGCCCTCAATCTGCCCAACCTCAACAAGCTGGGTCTGGGCCACGCCTGCGAGCAGGCCTCCGGCTACTTCCCGGAAGGGCTGAAGAAAGATATCGAAGTGGTCGGTGCCTATGGCTTTGCTCAGGAGCTTTCCTCCGGCAAGGACACCCCGTCCGGTCACTGGGAGATCGCCGGTGTGCCTGTGCTGTTCGAGTGGGGCTACTTCAAGGATCACCACAACAGCTTCCCGCAGGAGCTGCTGGACGCCATCGTCGAGAAGGCTGGTCTGCCTGGCTATCTGGGCAACTGCCACGCTTCCGGTACCCAGGTGCTGGACGATCTGGGCGAAGAGCACATGAAGACCGGCAAGCCGATCCTCTACACCTCTGCCGACTCCGTGTTCCAGATTGCCTGCCACGAAGAGACCTATGGCCTCGAGAAGCTCTATGAGCTGTGCCACATCGTGCGCGAGCTGCTGGAGCCTTACAACATCGGCCGCGTGATTGCGCGTCCGTTCGTAGGTACTGGCAAGGGCAACTTCAAGCGTACCGGCAACCGTCACGACTACTCAGTGCTGCCGCCGGCGCCGACCGTGCTGGATTACATGAAGGAAGCGGGCGGTCAGGTGGTCTCCATCGGCAAGATTGCCGACATCTATGCCCAGCAGGGCATCACCAAGCAGGTGAAAGGGACCGGTCTGACCGAGCTGTGGGATCGCACGCTGGAAGAGGTGAAAGCGGCCGGTGACAATACCATCGTCTTCACCAACTTCGTCGACTTCGATTCCTCCTACGGCCACCGCCGTGATGTTGCCGGTTATGCCGGTGCGCTGGAGTATTTCGATTCCCGCCTGCCGGAGCTGTTTGAGCTGCTGCAAGATGGCGACGTGGTGGTGCTGACTGCCGACCACGGCTGCGACCCGACCTGGGGTGGTACCGACCACACCCGCGAATACATTCCGGTGCTGTTCTTCGGCAAGCCGGTCAAGGCCGGCTCCGTTGGTCGTCGCGAGACCTTTGCCGATATCGGCCAGAGCATCGCGGCTTACCACGGTCTGCCGAAACTGGCATACGGTACCAGCTTCCTGTAATTTACCCGCCCGCCACTTCGGCGGCGGGCAATTTATAAAACAATAAAACTCAACCTGTGTGAAGGAATCAAGAGAATGGCAACTCCTCATATCAATGCGAAAGATGGCGCCTTTGCTGATACCGTGCTGATGCCGGGCGACCCCCTGCGCGCCAAGTACATCGCTGAAACTTTCCTGGAGAACGTCGAGCAGATCTGCGACGTGCGCAACATGTTCGGCTTCACCGGTACCTACAAGGGCCGTCGTATCTCCGTAATGGGCCACGGCATGGGTATCCCGTCCTGCTCCATCTACGCAAAAGAGCTGATCACCGATTATGGTGTGAAGACTCTGATCCGCGTGGGCTCCTGTGGCGCTGTGCGTGAAGACGTGAAACTGCGTGACGTGGTGATCGGTATGGGGGCCTGCACCGATTCCAAAGTAAACCGTCTGCGCTTCAAAGATCACGACTTCGCTGCCATCGCCGACTTCGACCTGGTTGCCAATGCTGTACAGGCCGCCAAGAACAAGGGCGTTGCCGTGCGCGTCGGTAACATCTTCTCCGCCGACCTGTTCTACACTCCGGACCCCTCCATGTTCGACGTCATGGAAAAATACGGCATCCTGGGTGTCGAGATGGAAGCCGCCGGTATCTACGGCGTGGCCGCAGAGTACGGTGCCAAGGCACTGACCATCTGCACCGTCTCCGACCATATCCGTACCGGTGAGCAGACCACCTCTGAAGAGCGTCAGCTGACCTTCAACGACATGATCGAAATCGCACTGGATTCCGTCCTGCTGGGCGACAAGTAATTCCCTTGCGAATAAGAAACGGCGGCCTTCTGGCCGCCGTTTTTGTATCCGCTCTCTGGTCGTGCCATCAGTTTTCCGGAGGTGGCGCGGGGGGCGTACTCTTTTTCTTGTGCTTGCGCACCCGCATGTAGTTGCGGCGCACGCCGTAGGAGATGAGCACCCCGGCCAGCAGGGCGACCAGCAGCATCAGGCGCTGTTTCTCCTGCACCACCTTGAGCCGGGTGTCCTTGTCTGCCAGCATCTGTTGCTCTTCCAGGGTGATGCGCAGGAAGCCGATGGTCTGCTCGCCATCCCGGATCTCCTGCACGAACTGGATCCGCCCCTTGCCCTGCTCCGGCAGTGACTTGTTATCGCTGCCGATGGGCAGCAGGCTCTCCAGCGGCACCGCCTGCTCAGACTGGGCGAGGGGAATGCCGCGTCCGTCGTAGAGGGTGGCATCGAGGATCTCCGGCTCCGCCGCCAGATCCCGCGCCAGCCGCTCCAGCTCGCTGCTCTTCTCCTCCTTGATCCAGCGCTTCATGTCGCGGGCGGCATAGGCGACCAGCGCCTGCGCCCGGTTGCGCGCTTCGCTGTGCAGCGAGGCCTGGCTTTCACCTTGCATATGGATAAGCACACCGAGCACCCAGCATCCGAGCAGGATACCGGCACCCAGGCTGAGAACACGTTTGATGGGAAGATGACGCTGCAAGCGCGAGACCTCATGGTAACAAGGAGTGGCGGGATCTTGGCGCTTGCCTGTACAAAAAGCAATACGCTACTCTGGGCCAGCATTGTTAACCCCCTGATCACCAAGGAAGGCGTATCCCTTATGTTGTTGTCCCGGCTCCCCCCTCTGTTATCCGATTGGCCCGCGTTGTTGTCCGGCTCACCCTGTTGGCAGCTCCACGCAGATGCGTTGCAACCGACAGATACCCCGCAGGCTGGCGGCTGGTTGGTGCTGTTTGGCAAGGGGCTGGGCGCCTCCCATCTGGCGCGTCTGTCTCCATTGTTGGCATCGCAGGGGCTGGCGGCCACCCTCTATCCTCCCACCGAGGTAGCGGGCGTACCACAGCTGCTGCTTGGCTGCGATCGCTTTTCTGCCGAGCTGGTGGCCGAGCTCAAGAGCGGTGAGTGGGAGATCGATCTCTGCCATCTGCCCGCGCTACCGACCCTGAACGAGCCCGGCCTGCTGGTGATGGATATGGACTCCACCGCGATCCGCATCGAGTGCATCGACGAGATTGCCCGGCTTGCCGGGGTTGGCGAGCAGGTGGCGGCAGTGACGGCCGCAGCCATGCAGGGCAAGCTGGAGTTTTCCGACAGCCTGCGCAATCGGGTGGCCCTGCTGGCAGGCGCGCCGGTCACCATTCTCGACGAGGTGGCGGCATGGATGCCCTGGATGCCGGGTTTGCAGCTGATGGTCGATACCCTCAAACAGGCGGGGTGGCGTGTTGCCATCGCTTCCGGCGGTTTTACCCGTTTTGCTGGCCAGTTGCAGCGGGAGCTGGGGCTCGATGTTATCTTCGCCAACGAGCTGGCGGTGGAAGGGGATCAGCTGACCGGCAAGGTGAGCGGGCGCATCGTTGATGCCAGCGTCAAGGCCGAGGTGTTGCAGCATCTTGCTCAGGAGTACGGCATTGCTGCCGACCAGACCGTGGCCATCGGCGATGGTGCCAACGATCTCAAGATGATGGGGGTCGCTGGCCTTGGCATTGCCATTCACGCCAAACCACTGGTGCGGGCGCAGGCGGCGGCCACCCTCAATCATCACGATCTGGAGGGGGTGATCTGCCTGCTGGCGGCGCGGGCCTGCAGCGAGCAACGCTGGGACAAGCGCTGACAGTGTTTCAAGGAGGAAACCAATAAAAATGGAATTGTTGCAGCAGTCTCTGTTTATCCCCTGTGGTGGCCATCAATTGCATGTTCGCCACATCAAACCCCGGGTCGCCGTGCATGGCGAGCCGATCCTGATGGTGCATGGCGCCATCGAGAACGGGCGGATCTTCTATACCGAATCGGGCAAGGGGCTGGCCTGCTTTCTGGCCCGTCACGGCTATCAGGTCTATGTGGCTGATTTGCGGGGGCGGGGGCTCAGCACTCCAGCCATCGCCGAGCAGGCAGAGCACGGTCAGCATGAGCTGATCACCGAGGATCTGCCCGCCCTGCACCGCTGGATCGCCGAGCGTCATCATGGCTTCAAGGTGCACTGGGTGGCCCACTCCTGGGGCGGTGTCATCATGGCCTCGACCCTGGTGCGCTTCCCCGAGCTGGCGGAGCAGGTGGCCAGTCTGCTGTTTTTTGGCACCAAGCGCGGCGTGTCGGTGCACAATCCCGAGCGCTGGCTGAAGGTGGACCTGATCTGGAATCGGCTGGCCCCCTGGCTGGCCCGCCGTCGTGGTTTTCTGGCGGCTCGTACTCTGAAGATCGGTGCTGACGACGAGCCGCTGCGCTATCTGCAGGAGACCATCCCCTGGGTCAAGTGCGGCCCCTGGCAGGATCCTCACGACGGTTTTGCCTATGACGAGGCGGCGGCACGGGTCAACTGGCCACCGCTCTGGATGATTTCGGCCAAAGCGGACAAGGTGCTGGGTCACCCGACCGATGTGCGCCGTTTCAGCGACGAGATGGGTTCGGCAACTCGTCACACCCGATTGGGGCGGGACAACGGCAACCGCCTCGATTATGACCACATCAATATGCTGACCGCCCCGCAGGCGCAGGAGGATCACTTCCCCCAGATCCTCGACTGGCTGCTCAACCCGCAGGCAGCATGACAAAAAAACAGGGCGCATTGAGCGCCCTGTTTCATTTCTGTATGTTCCGGGATCTTCAGTTCAGCGGCGGCGTGATGCCAAAGCGGAACAGGGTGGCCTGGGTGGTATCGGTCAGTTCGCCCACCCCCACCACGCTCCACAGCTCTTCTTCCAGCTTGCGCGCCTTGTGGATGGCGAACTTGGCGATGTAGTCCAGCTCGTTGGCGATGAAGTTGGTGTCGGGCCGTCCGGTACGGGAGATGCCGACCAGCACCGAGTAGAACTCCCCCTGTTGGTGCGCCAGCTCGATGAACTGACGCTTCTCTTTGAGGTTGGCAAAGCTGCTGGCCAGCCGGCTGCTGAAGATGGGCAGGCCGGCCTTGGTCTGGATGCTGGCGATATAGACCTCGTCTTCTCTCGGTTTGTCCTCCCGCTCGATGGCGCGCAGCGGGTTCATCAGCAGCTCCTTGAGCAGCTCCCCCTGAAACAGCGGATAGAGGTTCTCCTGCTCCGGCAGCTCGGCACAGGCTTGCAGCAGGCGCTGCAGACTGCGCGGTTGCAGCGACTTGCCGATGGAGGCCGGTTTGGGGGCGCCCTTCAGCTTGTTGACGTAGACCGGCGAGTTGAACAGGTGGTGGGTATAGATGTTGCGCAGGGCCCGTGCCAGCCCGCGATAGCGGCGCTGCTCCTGCGCCGCCTTGAGCTTGTTCTGGTTGCTCTCGATCAGCAGGCTGAAGAACTGGCGGCCGGTATGGCGATCCGAATCCCCTTCGATGCAGAGGTGCAGCACGGTGCGGGTCATATTGAGACTGACCAGCCGGTAGGAGAGGCGCTGCAAATCCATGCTCTTGGAGAGCTCCTGCAAGCGGGGCAGGGCGATGGTCACCACATCGTTCTTCTCGCCGATAAAGGCATCTTCCAGCTCGATTTGCAGGCCGTGAGTCGAGATGTCGCGAGTCCAGCCGATCCAGGATTTGCCGTTGTGATGGATGGCGACCGCCGTCTTGTGGATGTAGCGCGACTCCTTGCGCAGCTGAACATAGTGCAGGGTCTCGATCTCGAACGGGGCAACCCCCTGCTCGTGACCAAAGCGTTGCAGCTCGTTGGCGTTGTTGCTGACCCCTTCCTGATGGAACTCTTCCCGCTGGGACTCCAGGCCGATCTCCTGCAACAGGCCGCAATAGCCGATCTGCTTGAGCCGCTCGAGCAGCAGGATATCTTGCAACTGCGGGTTGTCCTGCCCCTGCAGTTGTCCCACATCCGCCTCGACCAGATCGCATGCCTCCAGCGTGAACTTGTAGACACGCCAGCTGGGGCGGCGTGATCCCACCTGGAAGAAGAGGGCGGTGAGGCCACTCTGGCGCAGCTCCTCGGTGGTGGCGGAGAAGAAGTAGATGTGGCTGCGCACCGTGTGGGTAAAGCAGTAGATGATGGTCTCGGTGGTGGTGCCGGGGGCCGGGCAGAGCCGTTTCATCCGCTCTGCGCTGAAAAGCCCCGCGAGGGCATCGCGGTTTTTCTCATCGCGCCAATACTCCAGCAGGTGCTGGTTGTTTTCCGTACGCAGGGCTATCTCGAGATTGGGGCTGTCGCCGGTGCCGAAGAAGAGCGGCATGCCGGTCATCCGCGGCAGATAGAACTGCTCATACCCCTTGATGATGGCGGCGGAGAGCAGATAGTCGACGCTGACCCGATAGCGGATCTTGTTGGCATCGATAAAGTCGCTGAGGAAGGTATCGAAGGCGGGCTGTTCGCCGGAGCGCACCAGCCGCAGCCAGTATTTCCCCTCTTTGCTCTCTTCGCCGAGGATCTGATAGCCGACCGGCTGGTGCAGCACCGGATTGGGGGTGTCCCGCTCCAGTCCGGTAAAGAAGACCTCCACCTGGGCGCCGGTGTGATAGCTCGGCAGATAGGGAACCGAGACCCGCATGCCACCCAGCGAGAGATCTGAACTCTTGGCGAACAGCTTCTCTCCGTCCTGAAACTTGATCAGCACCGGCGAGCTGAAGTGCATCCGCTCCTGGCGGCGGCCGTAGTAGCTGGCAAAGGCGATGGTGTTGACATCATATTGCCGGAAGGGGCTGGCCGGCGGCGACAGCTGACCATCCACGCGGGCGTTGTGGTGCTGTTTTTGCCACTGTTGCAGCGCCTCGTAGACGCCGAGGGTATAGATATCGCGGTAGAGATAGCACTGGGACTGGAACAGGGCTATCGCATCGGCGGGCATGAAGTGAGTGATGCCGTCAAACTCATGCACCAGGCACTCATCCTCCAGCTCATCGCGCATGTCGATGACCCTGCGGCAGGGGGAGCACTTGCGCTTGAGCTCCATCTTGATCAGAAAACGGCTGTTGCTGTTTTCCTCTTGGGTCATGCGGTTGAAGATCTCCTCGAAATCTTTCTCCCGCAGCAAGGGGACGAGTTGTTCAATCAGATGTTGCTGGTGTTCTGAATCCATTTGTTCCTGCCACGGAAAGTCACTTTTCCGATTCTGGGTTTGATCTGTCGGTCGCAAACAAGTATATCAAGCAGGAATTCATCCTGTCCCCGAGTTATCAATGGCCAAAAATAAAACTGCTTATGTTTGTTCCGAATGTGGTGCCGACTTCACACGCTGGCAAGGTCAATGCAGCGAGTGCAAGGAGTGGAATACCATCACCGAGGTGCGTCTCGGCTCGGTGAGCCCCGCTGGCAAGAGTGCCCGTTACACCGGTTATGCTGGCGCGGTCGGCAGTCAGGTACAGACACTGGCAGAGATCGCCACCACCGAAATTCCCCGTTTTACCTCAGGTTTCAAGGAGCTGGATCGGGTACTTGGTGGCGGTGTGGTGCCCGGCTCGGCCATTCTGATCGGCGGCAACCCGGGGGCGGGCAAGTCCACCCTGCTGCTACAGACCATGTGTGGTCTCGCAGAGCGGATGAAAACCCTCTATGTCACTGGTGAGGAGTCGCTCCAGCAAGTCGCGATGCGGGCCAACCGCCTTGGGCTACCCACCGACAAGCTGCGGATGCTTTCCGAGACCAGCGTCGAGCAGATCTGCCTGATTGCCCAGCAGGAGCAGCCGCAGATCATGGTGATTGACTCCATTCAGGTGATGCATGTGGCGGATGTGCAATCGTCCCCCGGTTCTGTCTCGCAGGTGCGCGAAGCGGCGGCGCTGCTGACCCGCTACGCCAAGCAGAATCATGTGGCCATCTTCATGGTGGGCCATGTGACCAAGGATGGCAGTCTTGCGGGCCCCAAGGTGCTTGAGCATTGCATCGACTGCTCTGTGCTGCTCGATGGCGGTCATGACTCCCGTTTTCGTACCCTGCGCTCTCACAAGAACCGCTTCGGTGCGGTCAACGAGCTGGGGGTCTTTGCCATGACCGAGCAGGGGATGCGCGAGGTGAGCAACCCCTCCGCCATCTTCCTCAGCCGGGGGCAGGAGCAGGCGCCCGGTTCCATCGTCATGGTGATCTGGGAGGGCACCCGACCGCTGCTGGTGGAGTTGCAGGCGCTGGTGGACTACTCCCAGCTCTCCAACCCGCGCCGGGTGGCGGTGGGGATGGATCACAACCGGCTCGCCATGTTGCTGGCGGTGCTGCACCGTCACGGCGGGCTGCAGATGGCGGATCAGGATGTCTTCATCAACGTGGTCGGCGGGGTCAAGGTCGAGGAGACCAGCGCCGATCTGGCGCTGCTGCTGGCGATGGTCTCCAGCTTCCGGGATCAGGCGCTGCCCAAGGATCTGGTGGTGTTCGGCGAAGTGGGCCTTTCCGGTGAAATTCGCCCTGTGCCGTCCGGCCAGGAGCGGTTGCAGGAGGCGGCCAAACACGGTTTTCGTCGTGCCATTGTGCCGCACGCCAATGCCCCCAAGCATCCCATCGAAGGGATGGAAGTGGTGCCGGTCAAGAAGCTGTCTGAGGCACTCGAGGCGCTGTAATCCCTCAGCATTGCAATCGATACAACAGCACAACGGAAAAAGAGCGCCTCGGCGCTCTTTTTTATGGGCTGGAACCTGCCATCAGGGCTGGCTATGTTCCAGATGTTCGCTCAGCAGTTGTTCCAGCTCGCGGTGGAGTAGCTCTTCGTCACCGACGTTGAGCTCGATCATCCGCTTGAGGTGGGTGGCGCTGTCGATATCGATGTGGTGGCAGTAGAAACCCAGCTTCTTGCTGGCTTCGTGGGTCAGCTCGACCTGCATCTTGATTTCGATATCACTACCGCTCAGGATAAAGCTGAGCTGGTACTCCTTGTTGTCACGGCTCTCCCAGTCGTCGGGGCGGATCAGCAGTGCCCCCTGCAAGGAGACGTCGACAAGCTGGGTCTGCCACTTCTGTTCCCCCTGGGTGAGTTCTGCCATGGTCAAGTAGAGGATCCGTGCAAAACGGCGGCGCTCAGACATGCTCATCTCCTGTATGCAATAAGTGTGGACGCTAGGGTCATTGCTCTGAGTGTAATCCACCTTGGTTGCCAGTATCTTGAACTTGCTCCGAAAATGGCATTCAGGCTTGCTGGGTACTCAAGGATTCCACCACATGAAGCGCCTTGACCAGGCGGTCTTCCTGTTTGAACCGCTCTTCCAGAACCGGGCCCAACTCGTTGAGATCATCATCCAGTAGCAGCAATTGGGCCTCGTCGGCATCACTGTATTTGTCGTTGAACTCGAGGGCGAATTCAGTGCTGTTACGAATATGGGGATAGATGCGCTTGGCCAGCTCCAGTGTTTCGCCGCTGGCTTGCTCGAAGGCGGTGACGACGTGGTGGTAGATCTCGAAATGGCCCGCGCTGACATAGTCGACCAGGCAGTCGCAAAACTGATGCAGCTCTTCTGTTTTGGGCAGGCTGCGTTGCTTGGTCCGCGCCGGAGTGAGGCCTGCCAGCTGCATGTATCCGACCAGCAGCGCTTGCCTTGCATCCAGCCAGTCGTCGATAGCCTTATGCTTGCCTGCCAGCGCCTGCTTGGTCTGTTCCAGTTTCGTCAACATAATCCCTATCCCTCCGTGGGGCAAAGGCTGGCCGATTGTTCGGTATTCCGAGCCGTTTGAGCAGTGACACAACCTATAACTAGGGAAAATCTGGGCAAGCGTCAATAGCCATGGGGGGATAATGTTAAGTGGCGAAGAAATAGTCAGTGGATTGTGTCTGCGTGCTAGCAGGTTTCAGGCCTGCTCACGGTTTTTCGCGTGTGGAATGTGACTATTTCCGCAGATCTTGATGAAAACCCCAGCGTTTGACGCGTTCGGCTCGATAAAGGCTTTGCCTGTGCGTTTTTTTTTGCATAGAGTGACCCAGCGCTAAATGCCAGATCATAAAGGAAATGTTATGAACAAAGCTCAACTTGTCGATGCGATTGCCGCCAAAGCAGATCTGAGCAAAGCTCAGGCCAAAGTGGCTCTGGAAGAGATCATCAATGGTATTACCCAGAGCTTGAAAGAAGGCGATGCTGTGCAACTGGTCGGTTTTGGCACCTTCAAGGTCACCCACCGCGCAGGCCGCACCGGTCGTAACCCGCAAACTGGTAAAGAGATCCAGATTGCTGCTGCCAACGTGCCTTCATTCGTGGCTGGCAAGGCTCTGAAAGACGCCGTCAAGTAAGTCCGAAAGTCTGTTTTGTCCAATGCCAGTCAGCTTGCTGACTGGCATTGTTTTTATGGGATTCTCCCATCCTTCCTATTAGTCCTTCCTGACTGTTCCTTCTGTCAGCCTCGTTGCGGCTGAGGCCTTATGCCGTTTGCGGGTTGGATGGCAGCGGCCAGATCCGCTCATAGGCCCAGGTAAAGACCATGATGTAGACGAGGTAGAAGGCGACGAAGCCGAGATCCAGCATCAGGGCGTCCCACACCCCCAAATCGAGCCAGAACATGACGCAGGGGAGGGAGAGCATCATAAAGCTCGCCTCATAGCCAAACGCGTGCAGGAAGCGGTCCAGTGGTCGCTTGTTGGTACGCCCGCAAAGTTTGAGCAACCCCTTGTCGAACAACAGGTTCCAGCCATAGGTCCAGGCGGTGGCGACGATGGAGAAGAAGATGGCCAGCGAACCGACCTCTGCGACGCCCTGACCGAACAGCTGGCTGATCAGCGGTGCGACCAGTGCCAGCCCGATGCCTTCGTAGAGAACCAGATAACGAAGTCGATCCGGGGTGGTGCGTAGTTGGGTACTACTCATGGGTGATGTGCCTCCTGTGGGAGGCGCATTCTAATCAGGGAGTGGTTAAAAGAGAAGCATCGGCCCGTCATGACGGGCGTTGAGGGGCATGATGATGTGCCCTCTTTGCGATACGTCTCTATTGCCAACTTGGGCGTTAGCCCTGAGTGGTCAAGTCTGTGACTCAGGCGTCGGTTGGCGTGACCCGGGTCAGCATGGCAAAGCCCTCTTCCACTTGAGTGAGCTGTACCTTGGCCTCCCCCAACTCGGCGAGCGAGGCAACATGGGTGCCGCCACAGGGAATGGTGACCTCCTGGCCTTCCAGCGTGCAGTGCCAGTAGCGCGAATCGATGATCGCCTCTCCTGCGCGGCTGCGGCGGATTTCGCTCCCGGCTGCAATCCAGTCGGCCAGCTGCTGGTTTACCTTCTCTTCAATCAGCGCCAGATCTGCCAGCAGTGCCTCGCTGTTGACCCCCTTCTTGCGCAGGCTCTTGCCGATGCGGTACTGCTCCCGCGAACCGCAAGGATCGACCCGCGAGCTTTGAATAGCAAGACGATCGAAGTCGGGCTGGCCCAGTGCATCACGCTCGCTTACCTCCTTGCGCCAGTAGGGGATGAGAGCCCGATTGAGAGCGAGCGCCGCCAGATGGCAGCCGCTATGGCCCAGACTCAGGGCGTGGCGGGCAGCGCTATCTACTTGTAATTCGACCTGGCTGCCAACGGCTAGCGCGTGGTCTCCGGTCAGCGGATGCACCACCACGAAACGCCACCCTTCAGCCCCCCGTTTTACCGGAATCGCAGTATCGACAAACAGCTCGCCATCCGGGCTGATAGCTCCCATCCGGCAGGGGCCAATGGCGGCTTCGCCCCCTTCCCAGCGAGCATGTCCCACATCCCCCGGCTGATCGGGCCAGAGGTGGCTCTGGGGATGAAAGGGGGTGAGGTTGGTGACCAGCAGCGTGGTGTCACCGCGCTGGCAGCAGACCACGCTGGCCTGCTCCTGATGATGGCCCAGTACGAAGCTGGCTCGGGTATGTTCCATGGCAAGGCTCCCGCAACGATAAATGAGAAAAGAAAGCGGCAGCATACGCCAAAGTACTAAAGGGCTCATTAACCAGAGTTAATGAGCCCCTCTTCTCGGTTTGACGGTTCGCTAGATCATGGCGACCAGCAGATAGGCGTTGAGCCCGATCACCAGCGCAACGATAAGGCGTCCTACCGCCTGGGTGACGGGGTGGTTACGATGTTGTCCCATCAGCGCCCGATCGCCGGTCAGCATCAACAGCGGGATCAGGGCCAGCGCGATGCCAAAGCTCAGGATCACCTGACTCAACACCAGAATTTCGGTGGTGTTGAGCCCCATGGCGATCACCACGAAGGCGGGAGCCATGGTGATGGCGCGACGCAGCCAGAGCGGGATGGTAAAGCGGACAAACCCCTGCATCACCACTTGCCCGGCCAACGTGCCTACCACGGTAGAGCTGATGCCGGAGGCGACCAGCGAGAGGCCAAACAGGGTGGCGGCAGCCTGACCCAGCAGCGGAGTGAGGGTCTGATAGGCGGATTCCAGCTCCGCCACCTGCTGGTGGCCCGAGCTGTGGAACGCAGCGGCCGCCATCGCCATCATCGCCAGATTGACGAAGCCGGCGATAGTCATGGCAATCGCCACATCGACCCGGGTGGTGTGCAGCCGCTGGCTGACTGAACCCTGATCCTGCGTGTGCTGGGTCAGTGCCGAGTGCAGGTAGATAACGTGGGGCATCACGGTAGCACCGAGCACACCGGCGGCCAGATAGACGGCATCGCTGTTGGGCAAACCGGGGAAGAGGGCGCCCTCCAGCAGGCCGGGCAGATGGGGGCGGGAGAAGATCAGCTCGACGATGTAGGCCGCTGCGACAAACAGCAGCAGGCCACCGACCACGAACTCTAGCGGTTTCTGACCACGGGATTGCAGCATCAGGATCCCCCAGGTCACTACGGCGGTGATACAGGCTCCTTCAAGCAAGGTCACGCCAAGCAGCAGCTTGAAGCCGACGGCGGCGCCGATAAATTCAGCTAGATCGGTGGCCATGGCGATGATCTCTGCCTGCACCCAGTAGGCCCAGACCGCCGGTTTTGGCAGTCGGTCGCGGATGTGCTCCGCCAGATTCTTGCCGGTGACGATACCAAGTTTGGCCGAGAGGGTCTGCACCAGCATGGCCATCAGGTTGGCCCATACCACTACCCAGAGCAGTTGGTAGCCAAAGGTAGAGCCCGCCTGAATATTGGTGGCGAAGTTGCCCGGGTCGATATAGCCGATGGCGGCGATAAAGGCAGGCCCGAGCAGGGTCAGTTTGAATTTGCGGGCTGGAATCGTAGTCGTCAGTGCGGGTTGCATGGCATCACCCTCCATAAGGATATGGAGAGAGAATAGATCTAAATGATAATTGTTATCAATTGTTGTTTCTGATGATTTCCATCGGGAAAAACATTTAAGGCAGTCAGTTGCAGTGAGGGATGTGATTTCGTACAATACGCCGCCCTAGAAAAGCAGCGACTAAACACCTTTATGTTCCTTGCCTCCGAGGTCTGGCTGCACCTGGGCGGAGGCTGAATTAATCCGTAAGGAGCTAAAATGCGTCATTACGAAATCGTCTTCATGGTTCATCCGGACCAGAGCGAGCAAGTTCCCGGCATGATCGAGCGTTACACCGGCGCCATCACCACCTCCGGTGGTACCATTCATCGCCTGGAAGATTGGGGCCGTCGTCAGCTGGCTTACCCGATCGACAAACTGCACAAAGCCCACTACGTTCTGATGAACGTAGAAGCAGAGCAAGCCGTTATCGATGAGCTGGAAACCAACTTCCGCTTCAACGATGCCGTTATCCGCAACATGATCATGCGCACCAAGCACGCCGTGACTGAAGTTTCTCCGATGGCCAAGGCCAAAGAAGAGCGCTTCACCCGTCGTGACGACGAGCGCCGCGAAGAAGCTACTGAAGCTGCTTCCGAAGAGTAATTCTGGATCACTGACTAGAGGATAAAGGCCATGGCACGTTATTTCCGTCGTCGTAAGTTCTGCCGCTTCACCGCCGAGAACGTTACCGAGATCGACTACAAAGATATCGTTACTCTGAAAAACTACATCACTGAATCTGGCAAGATCGTACCGAGCCGTATCACCGGTACCCGCGCCAAGTATCAGCGTCAGCTGGCACGCGCCATCAAGCGTGCTCGTTACCTGGCTCTGCTGCCGTACACCGATCTGCACAACAAGTAAGAATCGGCCCGGCACTTAAGCCTAACTCAACGAAATTTATAGAGGAAAGGTAATGCAAGTTATCCTGCTCGACAAAATCGCCAAACTGGGCGGTCTGGGTGACCAAGTTTCCGTGAAATCTGGTTATGCCCGTAACTACCTGATCCCGCAAGGCAAAGCTGTTATGGCCACCAAGGCCAACATCGAAGCTTTCGGTGCTCGTCGCGCTGAGCTGGAAGCCAAACTGGCTGCCAACAAAGCTGCTGCTGAAGAGCGTGCTGCCAAGCTGGCCGAACTGGCTACCGTGGTTATCGCTTCCAAGTCTGGCGACGAAGGCAAGCTGTTCGGTTCCATCGGTACCCGTGACGTGGCTGAAGCCATCACTGCTGCTGGCGTAGCCGTTGCCAAGAGCGAAGTCCGCATGGGCAACGTTCTGCGTAACACCGGTGACTACGAAGTTGCTGTTCAGCTGCACGCTGACGTTAAAGCAACCGTACAGATCCAGGTTGTTGCCCTGTAATAGCGATTCGCTTTTGCAGAGAAAACCCGCGCTTTTGCGCGGGTTTTTTATTTTCCGGCCCGGGGGTAGAGTGAAGGTCTGTTCCACTGGAGGAGATCCCTATGGCTTGGGTAGAAGGTCGCGTCATC
>NZ_JBFODV010000104.1:0-12069 GCF_040908495.1 Aeromonas sp. R1-1
GGCCCGATCACCACGACCGGTAGTCTAAATACCGGTGCTGGCCAGGATGGCAATCTGCAAGTCCAGTTCGCCGCTGATCAGAGTGCCTTGGAAGGGCTGGGGCTCGTCAGCCATGGCGCGCCCCTTGGCTACACCATCAACGGTCAGACCCTGACCGCCAGTGCCGGTGGGGCGACTGTCTTCACCCTGACCCTCAACAATGACGGAAGTTACCGCATCGTCTGGAGTCAAAGCCTGGATCACGGTCAGGACGTGTTGCGCCTGCCGTTCAACCTCGAATATCGCGACAGCGACGGCGATCTGGTGAAGGCGCCGCTGGTGATCAATCTGGTGGACAGCAATCCGCCCAACTTTGACGTTGATCTCCCGCCCATTACCCTGACCGAAGATGCCTTTATCAACGGTGCTGCCGTAGTGGGTGAGAGCCGTTTTGTAGTCAAACACGGTGTCGATCCTTTGTTGGCGGATTCGCTGGTGTTCAGTAATCAGAACAGTACCCTGACTACCCTCAACGGCTCGGGTCTTGCCAGCGATGGTCATCCGCTGACCTTTGAATTTGCCGATGATCGCACCTTGGTGGGTTACTACCTGGATGGCAGTGGCCAACGGGTGGAGGTGCTGCGCGCCGAATTGAATGCGCAGCAGCAGGGCAGCGATCTGGCTGGGCGGGTGGTGGTTACCCTCACCGGCCCGCTCGATCATCAGGGGAGCGACATGCTTTCCCTCGATTTGCAGGTGAGCGCCAACGAGATAGATGGGGACAGCACCAGCGCCAACCTGACCCTGACCGTCAATGATGGCAGTGATCCCGCATTGGGCATCGACAAGGGGGTCGCCCTGCAAGAAGGGGGCAACCAGAGCATCGATGGCCAACTGCCGGTGACGGTGGGGAGTGATCGTCTGGTCTCCCTCAACTTTGAGGCGAGCCAGCCGGCGCTGGCGGGGCTCACCAGCCAGGGCAAGGCGACGACTTACGAGGTTCAGGACAACCAGCTGATCGTCAAGGATTGGCAGGGCAAGACGATCCTTACAGTTACCATCGGACTGGATGGCAAATACAACGTCTCCCTGACCGGCGTGTTTGACGAGCCGGAAGCGACCAACAGCCTCAATCTTGGCCTGAAGGTACAGGGTTCAGATTTTGACGGCGACAAGAGCAATCTCGGCACCCTCAATATCACCATTACCGATGGTGTCTTGCCACAGGTTAATCCTGTCTCCCTCTCGCTCACCGAAGATAGCAACTGGCAGCAGGGCCAGACCCTTGACGGTGATCTGACTATCACAGCAGGCAGCGATCCGCTGGCCAGCATCACCTTCGATGCCAATCAGCCGGGGCTGCAAGGGTTCACCTCGGGCAAGCAGGCCGTGACCATCACGGTGGCCGATCATCGTATCGAGGGGCGTACCCCCGATGGCAAGCTGGTGTTTGAGCTGACCCTCGGTAACGATGGCAAATACAGCTTCACCCTCCATCAACCGCTGGATCAGGGCAGTGCCGACAGCCTGCTCAAGGCAGGCTTTACCCTGCTCGACAGCGATGGTGACAAGGTCTCCTCCACCATTACTGTGGCGGTGGGTGATGGTGCCAATCCGACCATCTCCGCCGTGACCGGCACCACCATCACCGAGATGGCGCAAGGGGAGACGGCTGCCGTCAGCACCATGAGTTTCTCGGTCGCGCACGGCAGCGATGCCCTTGACCCTAACTCTCTTGGTTTTGATATCGCCGCTATCCAGAGCACCCTCATCGGACTCACCAGCCACGGCAACCCGGTTACTTTCACCGTCGATCCCGCAACCGGCCAGCTGGTCGGGACCGCCGGTGGCCAGGTGGTGCTGCGCGCCGAGCTCAGCCTGGTCGATAACAACGGCAACTGGAGCGTCACCGCCAAGGTCACCCTGAGCGGCGAGCTGGATCACAAGGGGAGTGAATCCCTCAACCTGCCGCTTGCCGTCACCCTGGCCGATAAGGATGGCGATCGCATCGGTACCACGCTGCCGCTCACCATCGTGGATGGCAAGGCACCGAGCTTTATTCCGGGCAAAGGCGTCTCCCTGGATGAGGGGGACCTCACCGGCAGCAACAACCTGAGCCAAACCGGTCACTTCGATGTGCAAGCCGGGTCGGATCGGGTGGTGGAAGTGGTGTTTGCCGATGGCAGCGAACAACCTGCGCTGACCGCATTGGGTAAACCGGTGCAGTACGAGCTGGTGGATGGTGACCCGCTGATCCCCGGCAGCCAGCTGCTCAAGGGCTATGTGATGGTGGATGGCCAGCGGGTCGAGGTGTTCGAGGTCAAGCTGGTTGGCAGCCTCGATCAGGCGGGCAAGAACGGGTTTGACTATCAGGTCACCCTTTATCAGGGGCTTCATCAGGGCGGCAACGCCGTGACCGAGCTGCCCATCAAGGTGATCGTCAACGACTACGACAAGGCGGGCGGCAACAACGACAGCACCAGTGGTACCCTCAATATCCAGATTGGGGAAGGAGATAAACCGACCCTCACCCTGACCGATGTAACCCTCAATGAAGGGCGCTTCGATGGCACCAACTCGGCCGTTGATGACCAGCAGGCGAGCGGCAAGATCACCATCAAGGCCGACTCGGATCCGGTGACTGATGTGCGACTGACCCTCTCCGGTCAGGTCATGGATGCCAGCGGCAAGCCCATCACCCATAACGGCGAAACCCTGACCTGGAAAGCGGTTGGCACCGATGGTCACACCTTCCAGGCGGTGACCAGTGGCGGTCTGGTAGTGATGACGGTATCTATCCCCACTGTCCCTGCCACTATCGCCGCTCACACCAGCGCAGAGATAGGTTATCAGGTGACGGTGCATACCAACCTGGAGCACGGGGCGGATAACAAACTCAACCTGACCTTGCCGGTAGAAGTCACCGACAGCGATGGCAGCAAAAACCAGGGCACCGCCACTGTCACGGTGACTGATGGCATCAACCCGATCATATCCGTCATTGAACCGGTTCGGGTCGAGGAGTCGGATCTCGATGCAGTGAACGGTCAGCATCCGGGGACCACACCTGCAGGGAGTGGAGAAACCGATAGTGGCAAGGTGACCATCACAGCCGGTTCGGATCGGGTTGCCTCCCTTGAGCTGGATGTGGCTGCATTCAATCAGGCCAATCACCTCATGTCGGGTGGCAAAGCGGTTACGCTGGCTCCACACAGCACCGGCTGGTATCTGGCTACGGCCGAGGGGGGCAAGCCCGTTTTCTGGGTCCACCTCGATGTTAACGGCAGTTACAGCGTTCATCTGGTAGGCCAGCTTGATCACGGTGCACAAGGCAAGGATGAGTTGACCATCGAAGTGCCGCTGTTTGTCACCGATCATGATGGCGATCGCAGTCCGAACGTCAGTGTGACCGTGACGGTACAAGATGACATGCCTATCGGCACTGTGCTGGCACATACCCTGAGCGAGGGGAGCAGTACCGTGACCGGCGATCTGCTGCCTACCGCCAATGAAGGTGCGGATGGTGCCCGCGTCGAGTCGATTACCATCAATGGCCAGACGTACGCCATCAATGGCTCTTTGATACAAGATGTGATGAGCCCCGATGGCAAGCAGGTGATGGGAACCCTGACCATCTCTGCCGATGGGTCCTACTCCTTCAAGCCTGCGGCCGGTTTCAATCACGATGCAAGTCAGCTCAGTCAGGTGGTGACAGCCCATCTGGTCGATGGCGATGGCGATCGTGCAGACAGCACACTGACCCTCAATCTGCAGGATGAAGCGGTGCGTTTTACCGTTAGCGCAGCCATTGGTAACGAAGATCAGGGGGCGCAAGACCCGAGGCTGGGTATCCCTATCAACATGCAGCTCGATATTGGCGATTTCGATCGCGGTGAGCATGTGGATCAGTTGCTTATCCAGGCGCCTGCCAATGCCCATGGCACCTTCTATTACAACGGCGTTGCCCTCACCACCACGGCTGATGGCAAGTGGTTTATCGTGCCGCCAGCGGCCATGGTGACCAGTGATAATGTTCACTACACCACTCAGGGGGTGACCTTTGTGCCTTCAAGCAACTGGTCGAGCTGGAGCAATGGCGGTCAGCCGCTGCACTTCCAGGTGCAACTGCAGGTCGGTGTCACCGAAGGGGCGGCACCTGCGGCTGTAACGGGCGATCTGGCTGTGACAGTGCGCGGCGTGGCCGACAAGCCGATGTGGGACACAGCCAACACCACTCGCCACTATGACACCAATGAAGACAGCACGGGTATCAAGCTGGACGTCAAGGCGAGCCTGACTGATACCGACAGATCCGAGACGTTGACCTATCAGATCAAGCTGGAAGCGGGCAAGGGAACCTTGATGCTCAACGGTGCCGAGCTCAAGCCAAATAGCAGTGGCATCTACACCGTTTCGGCAGGCAACATCAACAAGGTGACTGTGGTTCCGGGCAAGGATTTCAGTGGTGACATCAAGCTGTCGGTGACGCCGATCAGCACCGAGAAGAACCCGATCGCTCAGGGTCAGGGTACGGCGCAGGGAGACAAAATTGATCTGGTGATCAACGTCAATCCGGTGGCCGATGACGCCAAGCTCACCGTGCGTGACATTCAGGGCAAGGAAGACACCCTGCTCGATCTGGGCAGCAAGATCGCCCTTGCTCATCTGGGTGACAAACTCGATGGCTCCGAACAGATGTTTGTCCGCATCAGTGGCCTGCCTGACGGTGCAACCTTGTTGCTGGGTGGTTCCGCCGTTGCACAGAACATAGCCGGTTACTATGAGGTGCCCTACGCTCGCATCGCCGAGCTCAAACTGCAGCCCCCCAAAAACAGCAACGTCGATTTCGATCTGACCATCAAGGGGGTGGTGAAAGACACGGCGACCTTGACCGATGCCAGTGGCCAGACCCATACCGTGGTGAACGAAAAGGAGACGGGCTCCCAGACCCTTCATGTGGATCTGGTGGGGGTGGTGGATCAGCCTCACTTCGAGCTTGGCAATACCGGCTGGGAGGCCGAAGGGACAGGCTATGCCACCACAGTGGGTGAGGATGGACGGGCACCGCTCAACTTTACCCTCACCTCGGGCGAGTGGGTCGATACCCCGCACGATACTTCCGAGAGCCTCAACGTGGTGCTGCAAGGGCTGCCGGAAGGTGCCCGGGTCTTTGATGCCAATGGCAAGGAGCTGACCCTCACCTTTGCCGGACTCGACGCCCATGGCAAGCCGACCTATCAAGTCGATGTCTCCGATTTTGGCAACCTGCTTATTCAGCCGCCTCATAACAGCACGGCGGATTTGAACCTGATCGCCAAGGTGGTGGTGACCGAGAACGATGGCGATCACAAGAGCTTCGATGTGCCGCTGCATATCAAGGTGGAGCCGGAGATTGACGCCACCGACTACAGCAAGACCAGCCATGGCCTGGAAGATCAGTTCACCGTGCTGGACTGGTATCCGACCCTTACTGACGGCGCCGAGAAAGTCACGGCGCTGAGTCTCTCCGGGGTGGAGGATGGCTACCAGATCTGGCTGCGAGTCGGCAGTGTCGAGAGCCAGCTGACCGTGGTCAGTGGCAAGGTCACCCTGACTGCCGCCCAGCTCGACAGCCTGCTCAACGGGGGACAACTGCTGGTGAAGGCGCCGGAGGATAGCGATCGGGATACCAATATCCAGAGCCACGTTACCGTGACCCAGCATGATGTGGATTCGGGCGCGGTGGCCGAGAAGGTGATCGATGGCAATCTGCATGTCGATATCCAGGCCGTGGTGGAGCCCGATGGCGTGCTGACCCAGAGCGGTGGAGCTCTCGTGGGGCAGAGTGGGGCTGATATAGACCTGACTGGACGCTTCGTCTTTACCGACCTCGATCCCTCGAGCGTGGAGGAGATCGACTATCTGGTGATCAACCTGCCGGTGTTGAACGGTGGTGCAAGCGATCAGTTTGTGGTGGTTGGCGGTATCAACAACGGTAACGGCAGCTGGATCGTGCCGGCGGGCAATCTCGGTAGCTTCAAGCTGCATGCGCCGGACGGGTTTGTCGGCAAGGTCGAACCGATCCGCATCGATGCCATGGTGATCGACCGGGGCGATGATGGCGATGCCAGCGCCCATGTTAAAGTGAGCCTGGAAACCAGTGCCGAATTTGAAAACAAGCCAGTGACGCCCAAGACGCCGGCGGCGACTGTCGATATCGACGACAACGCCGTACTGGTGGGCAAGGAGGATATCCGGGTTGATTTTGGTCAGCAGCTCAAAGGCGTGATCCATATCGGCGCCGCCGACCAGGCGAGCGACGAGGTGACCATAGTCCTCAAGGGGCTTCCGGCGGGTGTGACCATCAGCGGGGCCGAGTACAACATCTCGACCGGTGAGTACGTCATCAAGGTGCCGCCGTCACTGGTGGGGCTGGAAGGGCTGACCCTCGGTTTGCCGCAAGACTTTGCCGGCTCGCTCAATATCGAGGTGAAGGTGGTCAACACGGATACTGCCAGTGGCGATATCAAGGTCGACAGCACGACGGTACGGGTCGATGTGGCCCCCGTGGTAGATGTGAATGGTGGCCGTGGCGAGCATCCGGAACTGACTTTGACCGTGCTGGATACCAACCATGACGGACAGCCGGACAATCTGGAAGATAGCAAGATCCACCTCGATCTCTCGGTGAAATTGGCCGACATCAGCCCCTCCATCGCGGGCGGCGGCCTTGAAACCGTGGAGCGGGTCACCATCAGGGTGGATGCAAAATATGGCTACTTCCTCGATGGCAGTGGCAAGCCGGTCAACACTCTGGTGGTTAACGATGTGGCTGCCCTCAAGGACTTGGTGTTCGTGCCCAAAGAGCACTTCAGCGGTCAGGTGCCGCTCGACATCAAGGTCGATATCGTCGATACCGCGCTGGTCGGCGGCCAGCAGGTGACTGACAGCGGCAGCTGGTGCGGACAGGTCGGCTGTGAGGTGAGACCGGTCAACGATCCGGCCCAACTCTCGGTGCACAGCGTCACGGGGAGCGAAGATGGCACGGTCAACCTTGCCGGATTTGGCGCAACCCTTATCGACAATGATGGCTCGGAGCAGATCGTCGCGCTGCAGATCAAGGGGGTACCGGATGGCTTCACCCTGTCGGCTCCGGCGGTCAACAATGGTGGCGGCGTCTGGCAGATCCCGGTGGGGACCGATTTCTCCAAGCTGACCCTGAGCCCGCCAGCTGATTTCAGCGGCACTGTGGAGCTGTCGCTGAGCGCCTTTACCTTGGACAAGGGGCTCACCATTCCGCTCGAAACCAGTGGCAGCTTTACCGTCACCGTCAATCCGGTGGGGGATGCCCTTATCGCCGACATTCAGGGTCAGGCGAGCGGTACCGAAGGGGATGTGATCACTCTGGATCTGGGGCTGGAGACCCGGGATACCCAACCAACCGGCGGCAGTGCGGGGAATGTGCATGAGAACAAGCCCGAGCAGGTGCGGGTCACCATAGAAGGGGTGCCTGATGGTGCCGAGATCCGCTTGCCAAACGGCGTGGCTGGGACGGTTGTTGACCTGGGTGGCGGTCGCTGGCAGGTCACTACCGAGGGCGGCAAGCTGGGTACGGTCGAGCTGGTGACCAATGATGCCAACGGTGCACTGGATCTCAAGATCACCGCCCAGAGCCTCGATAACGGCGCCCTTGGCCCCGAGGTCAATGGCACCATCCATGTGGAGGTGAGTCCGGTCAACGATGCGCCAATCAACGTAATGCCAACAACCCCTCAGGTCGCGCAGGAAGATCAGCCTTTTGTCATCCACGGTTTGCAGGTGAAAGATGTGGATGCAGGCAACAGCCCCATCAAGATCACCCTGTCGGTGGAGCATGGCACCCTGACGCTGCCTGCTGGCAGCGGCGTGACGGTGGTCGGTAACGGCACCGGTTCGCTGGTGCTGACCGGCACGCAGGCCGATCTCAATGCCTTGCTCTCTGGTGGGGTCACCTATCAGGGCAACAGTGATTTCTACGGCAATGACGCCCTGACCATGGTCACCAACGATCAGGGGAACACGGGTAGTGGCGGGGCACTCAGCGATACCGATGTGCTGCCTATCGAGGTGCAGCCGGTCAACGATGCCCCGGTCAATCAGCTGCCTGGCAGCATGACGGTGAAGGAGGATGGCTCCCTGTCGCTCTCCGGCGTCAGCGTGAAGGATGTGGATGCAGGCAGTGCGCCTGTCTCCATGGTGTTGCGGGTCGAGCATGGTGTGCTGACCTTGCTGGGTGCAACTGGTGCCGTGATGGTGCAGGGGGCGGGTACCAGCGAGATAACCCTGGTGGGGTCGCTGGCTGATCTCAACCAGTTGCTGGCAAGCAACCTGCACTATGAACCGGTCAAAGATTTCTGGGGAGAGGATACCCTTACCGTCACTACCTCCGATCAGGGCAACACTGGTGCGGGTGGCCCGCTGAGCGACACCGATCAGGTGACCATCACGGTCACTCCCGAGCCGGATATGCCGGGTCTGACGGTGGATCAGCATGCGTTCCATGCCTTGCAGGGGGCCGTTATCCCCCTTGGCATCAATGCCAGCGTGGTCAATCCGGCCACCGGCGAGCTATCCATCCGCATCAGCGGCCTGAATGGGGCGCAGGTGCAGGACGAGCATGGTCAGAGCGTCGGTCATGCCGATGGCAATGGCGACTGGCTGATCCCGGCCGATCACTCGGTTCCGCTCTACTTCAGCGGTTTTGGCGACGGTGACCATGTGCTGGGGATCAGTGCCGAGTCGAGTGTCGGCGGCTCAACCGTCAGCACGCCCCTTGAGACTATCACGGTGCATGGCCAGAGTGGTCATGAGCTGGTCGGTTCCGATCAGGGGGATTGGCTGTTTGGCTCCTCCGGCGATGACCGTCTATTGGGGGGCCATGGCAACGATATTCTCACCGGCGGGGCTGGCAGCGATCTCTTCGTTTGGCAGCACGGGGATGAGGGGTGTCAGGGGCAGCCCGCCATCGATACCATCACCGACTTCCATCCGGAACAGGGGGACAAGATCGATCTGGCTGACATGCTGCAAGGGGTCACTGGCAATGGTGTCGATGATCTGCTCAAGCATCTCTCAGCCTCGGTGACCACGGGGAGCAATGGCCTGAGCGATGTGAATCTCTCGGTTTCCCCCGCGGGTGATGGCCAGATAACTCAGCAGATCACCCTGAAGGATGTGGATCTGACCAGCTGGAATCTCACCAGCACCTCGTCCCACGATATCCTGCAGAGCATGCTGGAAGATCAACATAGCCTGATCATCCAGCACCCCTGATAGCGAGCGTGAAGCGTAAAAAGAAGAGCCGGCAATTGCCGGCTCTTTGTTTATCTCTGCGTGGATTGTTTTTATGCGGCCGCAAGGGCCGGAGTAGTCAGGCCAACGCCTGTGCCAACAGGTGGATCGGATGCTCACAGCGGAAGCTGGTGCTCATCTCGATCTGCCATTTGCAGGTCTCGCAGTCGGTGATCACCAGATCGGGGGAGAGGCGATTGATTTGATCGAACAGCCCCTCGCCGATGGTCTGGCTGGTCTGGTAGTTCTCCGACTTGAAGCCGTAGGTGCCGGCGATACCGCAGCACTGGGACTCCAGTACCGTTACCTTGACCCCGGGAATGGCGCGCAGCAATTCGAGGGTGTAGATGACGCCCCCCATTTTTTCCATGTGACAGGGGGTGTGGTAGGCGATGTGCAGATTGAGCGGTTTCATCGCCGGTTTGTTGCCCTTGTAGAACTCGTTCCACAGGAAGCGGGTCACCAGCGAGATGCGATCCCGCACCTTGTGGTTGTCCTGCTCCAGCAGGTGGGGATATTCATCGCGCAGGGTAAAGCCGCAGGTGGAGGAGGTGGCCAGCAGCGGCATCTCGTTGCCCAGCAGGGAGTTCTCCATCTGCTTGATGTTGAAGGCCGCCTGCTGCTTGGCCTTGTCCATGAAGCCGTTGGCAATCAGTGGTACGCCGCAGCACTTCTCCCGCTCAAGCAACTGCACACCGATGTTCATGGCGTTGAGCACCTGCACCAGCTCCTTGCCAAGCTGCGGGTGGTTGTAGTTGACGTAGCAGCCGTGGAAGTAGGCGATTTGGCGCTCATAACGAGCCTGAGCTTCTTTTTGCTTCTTGTACCAGCCGCGGAAGGTGCCCTGAGAGTATTTGGGCAGGTCGCGGTGGGATGAGACCCCCAGCGCCTTGTCCAGCACCAGTTTCATCGGCTTGAGGCCGGTGGTGAAGTTGACCACCGGCGCCATCAGGGTAGACATGCTGCCCATCAGATCGGTGTGAGAGAGCACGAACTCGCGGATCCCCGGTTTGAAACCGCTGTACTGGTGTTTGGCCTTGGCGATGATGTCGCCGATGCGCACCCCGCTCGGGCAGGCCACTTCACAGCGTTTGCAGTTGGTGCAGTGCTTGAGGGCGCTGTCAAAGAGCTCGGGGCTCTTGATCCGCAGTCGCTCCCCATCCGGGCCCGCCTGTTTCGGGCCGGGGTAGGCGGGATTGGCCTTGGCCACCGGGCAGTAGGCGGTACAGACGGTGCATTTGATGCACTGATCGAAAGTTTGGTTGGCGTGATCCAGTAGCATGTCAGTTCTCCTCCCGGCGATGATGAAGGCACGGGATATGGGACGTAGTAATCATTGGGCCGCGCCCAGAATATGACCGGCAGCCTGCCAGCCGGTGGCAACGGCAACACCGGAGCCGGAACCTTCACGAATTGGGTCGTAATGAGCCAAGACACTGCCGGCACCATAGAGGTTGGCGAGTGGCTTGCCGCCACGCAGCACTCTGAGCTTGTCGTCGGTCTTGACCCCGAAGCCCATGAAAGGGTGATGGTCGAACAGGCGGCGACCGGCCCAGGCATCACGCTCCTCCAGACTCAACACATCGGCATCGAAGATGGGTTCGCGAATGCCACGCAGACGGGATTCCAGCCCACGGCTGAAGAAGCTGCCGGAGGCAAGCACGAAGTTGTCTGCTTCGAACAGCTGATCATCGCCATTCTGGGTATGTACGCCGACCACCCGGTCACCTTCGTAACGAGCGCCCAGCACCCGCTCGCTGGTGAGGAAGGTGCCGCCAAGGGCCATAAAGCGGCGCTTGAGCGCCTCCTGCATCCGCATGCCGATGAGTGACGGCGGCATGGTGGCCACCTCCTTGATGGTGCAGCCGGTGCGCTGCTCCAGCTCCGCCAGACGCGGGCCAACCAGCCCCAGCGACAGGCAGGCGGGCAGCACGATATGGCGGCAGCCGGGTACACCGCTCTCCTGTACCATGCGGCTGATCTCGCGGGCCAGATCGGCCACCAGATGATGCTTGTCACACAGGCGCGCGATGTCGGCTGAGCGAAACTCGTGGGGGTTGCGGCTGAATTCGGCCAGTTGGGGCAGACGGATTTCGCCGGTCAGAATGCGGCAGTGGGCAAAACGCGGATGGGTCGCCAGATTGGCGGCCGCCAGTGCCGGATGAAAGTCGCGAAAGCCCTCGAGGGTGGCCAGCAGCAGTACATCCGGGATCGGCGCATCGGTGACGCAGGCACAGGTATCGGGGGAGAGCCAGGTACGCTTGAGGGTGCCGATGGGGGTCAGGCGCTGGTGGTTGGTGTCGTGGCGCACCAGCGGCAATCCCTGTTCGGCGCAGTGGCGCTGCAGATCGGCCAGGCTCGCTTCGATATTCTGCATTCCCACCTTGCTGTAGGGGTGATCCGGATGGGCAGCCATAAAGGCGGGCAGGGCGGCGCGGGGATCTCCCTCGCTTTCGAGCAGATCGACTGAGCCGGAGGAGAAGTGGAGGGCACTCTGGCCGGAGGCCATCAGCAGAGTCTTCTGGCCCGCCTCCACCAGCCGCAGGGCGGCCGAGAGTCCCGCCATGCCACCGCCGATAACGATATTGTCAAACTTCATGACGGCTCTCCTTGTGAGTGGTCTCGCTGGTTGGGTCGCGTGGGGTATCGGCAACCAGCTGCGGCGCCGTCCACTCCCCCAAGCCAAACAGCCCTTCGTAGATCCAGTAGGTGAACTCGGCCTCGCGCAGGGCATCGCCCCACAGGACGGGGCGGGTCCCCTTGTAGCGCTCCTCCAGGAAC
>NZ_JBFODV010000105.1:0-5803 GCF_040908495.1 Aeromonas sp. R1-1
ACCCCTTGCAGCACTTCTTCACCGCCCGCACCACGTTCTGATAACCGGTACAGCGGCAGAGGTTGCCCGACAGCCCGCGGCGGATCTCCGCATCGGTCAGCGGACGACGTTCGGTCTTGTCGAGCAGGGCGGCGCTCGCCATCACGAGGCCCGGGGTACAAAAACCGCACTGTACCGCCCCCTCGTCGATAAAGGCCTGCTGCACATCGGAAAGCTCATTGCCTTTGCGCTCCCCCTCCACGGTGCGAATGGATTTGCCATCGGCCCAGACCGCCAGATAGAGGCAGCTGTCGATGGCAGTGCCATTCACCCGCACGGTACAGGCGCCGCACTCACCGACGCTGCACCCCTCTTTCACACTGATAAGCCCCTGCCCGCGCAGGAAGTGGAGCAGCGACATGGTGGGCGGCACAGCATAGGAGTAAGGCTTGCCGTTGATCTCGCACTGGATCTCCACGGCGGGACAGCTTTGTGGTTGCATCATAGGATCTTGCCTCCGGCACGTTCGACTGCGCAGGCGACCACCCGCTGCGCCAGGGTTTTGATAAGGTGCAGGCGAAACTCCTTCTCCGCCCGCCAGGAGGAGCGCGGCGCCACATCGGCCACCACCGCCTCGGCAATCGCGGCCAGTGTGGCGCGATTCAGGGGTTGCCCTTCAGCTGCAGCCTCCGCATGCGGCGTTCGGATCGGGGTCGGGGCCGCCACCCCGTAGGCCAGCCGCAGCCCCTTGAAGTGGCCATTCTCAATCTGGCAGTAAGCGGCGCAGCCGATGGTGGCAATATCCATGGCCCCACGCATGGCGTACTTGAAGTAGTGGGATCCCACATGGAGATGGTGATCAGGGGCAAAGTGGTATGCCACCAGGATCTCCGCCGGTTGCAGCGCCACCTTGCCGGGGCCGGTGTGAAATCCGGCGATGGGGATGCGGCGCGTGCCATTGGGCCCGGCGATTTCCAGCTCCGCTTCCAGCGCCACTGTTGGCGCCGCCGAGTCGGCACTGGTAGCGCCGTTGCAGATATTGCCGCCATAGGTGGCGACGTTGCGGATCTGCGGCCCTGCAATGGTGGCGGCCGCTTCAGCCAGCATCGGCAGGCGGCGCTGCACCAGCTCGTTTTCAATCAGCTCGGTAAAGGTGGTGCCGGAGCCGATACGGATCGATCCGTCCGGCAACTCGCTCACCCCTTTGAGTTCGGGCAAGTCGTGAATATCGACAATATGGCGATAGGCGGCGTTGAGGTGATGAAGCTGGATCATCACATCGGTGCCACCGGCCAAGAGGCGCGCCTCGGGGTCAGCCTGACGCAGGGCGACTGCCTCGGCGACACTGTGCGCCTTGTAGTAACGGGCAATATCAAACATGGTGTTGCTCCTCCCCTGCTCCCTCGCCAATCAGACCCGCCGCGACAAACTCCCGAAACAGGGTCTTGGGGGTGATAGGCAGCTCGTTGATGGCGACCCCAGTCGCCATGCGGATGGCGTTACGGATCGCTGGGCCCGGCGAGATGATGGGCGGTTCCCCCAGTGATTTGTGGCCATAGACCGACTGGGGCTCATAGGTCTGCACGAAGTCGCACTCAAGCTCTGGCAAATCCAGCATGGTGGGGAACTTGTAGTCGAGCAGGTTGGGGTTGCGTACCACGCCGGTTTTCGGGTCGATGATCATCTCCTCGAACAGCGACCAGCCGATCCCCATCCCCATGCCGCCGTGCACCTGCCCCTCTGCCAGCTGCGGATTGAGGATCTTGCCTGCATCGTGCAGGTTGATGATGCGATTGATGGTCACCTTGCAGAGATCGATATCAACGCTGAGATCGACAAACGTGCATCCGAAACTGGGCGGGTTGGTGGTGGTCTTGTGGGAGACCTCGGAGGTGATCTGACCGCCGATAGTGAGGTGGTAGTAGGCGTTGACCGACACTTCGGCGACGCTGATCAGTACCTTGTCCGGTGCGCCAGCCAGCACCACGTAGCCGTCGATCAGGGTCAGCGACCCTACATCCTGATGGCAGAGTTGGGCCGCCAGCGACAAAATGCGGGCCCGCAACTGCAGCGCCGCCTGATGGATGGCGGGGGCCGCCACATAACTCTGGCGCGAAGCGAACGAGCCAGGATCATAGGCGGTGATGTCGGTATCCTGAGTCGAGATGACCCGGATCTGCTCAAACGGAATGCCCAACGTCTGGGCCGCCATCTGGGCAAAGACGGTGTCCGACCCCTGCCCTATCTCGGTGGCACCGATCTGCAGATTGACGGTGCCATCCTGATTGAGCAGCATGCGGGCACCGGCAATTTCGACCCCCACCGGATAGGTGTTGGAGCCGTAGCTAAAGCACGCTACCCCGATGCCACGGCGCACCCGGCTCGCCGGATCCTGCCCCAGACACTCTGCCTTGAGCCGATCCCACTCGAACATCTCGCGACCACGGATCAGGCAGTCCGGCAACCCGGCGCTGTAGATGGTCTTCTGGTTGACCTGATTGACATCCCCCTCGCGCGCCACGTTGGTGATCCGCACATCGAGCGGATCCAGCCCCAGTTCGGCGCAGGCATCATCCAGCATGCACTCGAGGGCAAAAATCACCTGGGGCGCGCCGTAACCGCGCATGGCACCAGCGGTGGGCAGGTTGCTGTAGAAGGTCTTGGCGTCATAACCGAAGGCGCTGCGCGGATAGAGGTAGCTGATCTTGTTGCCCCCGGCGCTGGCGATGGAGTGGCCGTGAGAGGCATAGCCGCCGGTGTTGGAGAGCACGTCGAGCTGATAGCCCTTGAGGGTGCCGTCGCGGTTGAGGCCAATCTTGCCATCGATGGCAAAGCCGTGGCGGGTGCGGGAGGCAAAAAAACACTCCTCCCGGCTCAAGGTCACCTTGACCGGCACGCCGCCGAGTTTGTAGCTCAGAAACGCCGCCATCGGCTCTTCCAGCACATCCTGCTTGTTGCCAAAGCCGCCGCCCATATAGGGTTTGATCACCCGCACGCTCGACCAGGGCAGGCCGAGAGATTTGGCCACCCGGCTGCGCACTATCTGGGGGATCTGGGTACTGCTGACCACGATGATGTGGTCCGGCTGATCCATATAGGCGTAGCAGGTCACCGTCTCCAGATGGCAATGCTGTACCACCGGCGTCTGATAGTGCGCCTTGAACTGCAGATCCGCTGCTGCGATTGCCTGTTCCGGATCATTGGCGCGAAGCTGGCTTTGGCGCAGCAGGTTGCCACTCGGGTGAATGGGATAGGCATCGTCGGCCAGCGCGCTTTGGGCATCCGTCATCACCGGCAGCGGCTCGTAAGTCACCTTGACCAGGGCGGCAGCCTTCTCGGCCACCAGCGGATCGCGGGCCACTACGATTGCCACCCCATCGCCGAAGTGGCGCACATGGTCGGTGAGCAGGCGCCTGTCTTTCACGTCCCGTTTCGCCTCATCGAGGGACCAGGCGTGACCGGCGGTGCGAAAACAGGTGGTGGGGACATCTTCATGGGTAAACACGGCTTCGACCCCGTGCAGGGCCAGCGCTTCGGCCGCATCGATGGCGAGCACCTTGCCGTGGGCAATATTGCTGCGCACGTACTTGGCGTGGCGCATCCCGAGCATGATGTTGTCATCGGTATAGCGGGCGCTGCCGGTCACCTTGGCCTCGGCATCCACCCGCTTGAGCGGTAATCCTATGGACATATGCAAGTCCTTTTTCGAATGGAAAAATCTGGAACCGGCATAAAAAACAGCAAGATATGCGCCTGTTTCCCGCCATCGTCAGGACAATGGGGAGAAGTGTGAAGGGGATCCCATCTAGCCCGCTTTTGTTGGCTCGCAGCGACAAGCCAAGGGCAGCCCCTGAGCAAACGGGGCACATCTGCGGTGAAAAAAGCGGCAGAGCGAGGAGAGCAAAGATGGGAGCCTATCAATCTGGTAGGAGGATTTATCAAAATGGTATCGCGATGCCCCCCCCAACTGCGGAGACGGCCGAGACGTGATAGTCAGCATGAGCGGGCTAAAAATAACAGGCATAAAAATGGGGCCGCCAGTGCGGCCCCAAACGGGCGGGTTATCCCTAAATAGCCCACCCCCCAGCATAGAAAATCACCAGCGCCAGGGCGATGATGACGGTGCCCGTGTTGAGCTTGTGCCACTCCTTCGAGCAGATGCGGCCGATCACCAGCGAGCTGAAGCCGAGCATGATGCCGGTGACGATATTGCAGGTGAGCACAATAAATACCGCGCACACCAGCCCGGACATGGCCCCGACAAAGTCATCGAAATCGAGTTTGGTGACGTTGCTCAGCATCAAGAGCCCCACATACATCAGGGCTGGCGCGGTGGCATAGGCGGGCACCAGATAGGAGAGCGGCGAGAGGAACAGCATCAGCAGGAACAGGCCACCGACCACGGTCGCGGTGAGGCCGGTTTTGCCCCCCGCCGCCGTGCCCGCGGCCGATTCGATATAGACGGCAGCGGGGGCCGCCCCCACCAGACTGGAGAAGATGCTGCTGACCGAGTCGGCACTGAGCGCCTTGCCGCTGTTGATGATGTGACCATCCTTATCCAGCAGGTTGGCCTGCCCCGCCACGGCGCGGATGGTGCCGGTGGCATCGAATACCGCCGTCATCACCAGCGCCAGCACGCTGGGCAGCACCAGCGGCGAGAGGGCCCCCATGATATCCAGACTGAAGATGAGGGACTTGCCCTGATCGTCCGAGAGGCTCGGCAGGGCGAACAGTCCCTGATACTTCACCGCCGGATCGAAAATCAGGCCGAAGATGGAGATGGCGATGATCACCAGCAGGATCCCCCCCGGTACTCTCAGCTTCTCCAGCCCGAAGATCACCGCAAGACCGATCAGGGACATAATGACCGGCATGGAGGTAAAGGCCCCCAGCGCCACCGGCAGCCCCTCCAGCGGGTTCTTGATCACCAGCCCCACCCCGTTGGCGGCGATAAGCAGCAGGAAGAGACCGATCCCGATGCCGGTGCCGTGGGCAATTCCCATCGGCAGGTTATCGAGGATCCAGCTACGCACCCCGGTCACCGAGATGGCGGTAAACAGCACCCCCATCAGGAAGACGGCCCCCAACGCCACCGGAATGGGGATCTGCTGCCCCAGCACCAGACTGAATGCAGTAAACGCCGTGAGGGAAATAGCGCAGCCGATGGCCATAGGCAACTTGGCCCAGAGCCCCATCAAGAGCGAACCGAACCCCGCCACCAGACAGGTGGCGACAAACACAGCGCCGGGGGGAAAGCCCGCCTTGCCGAGCATGCTCGGCACCACGATCACCGAGTAGACCATGGCAAGGAAGGTGGTGAGGCCCGCCAGCACCTCCTGTCTGACGTTGCTGCCCCGCTCGCTGATCATAAAGTAGCGATCAAGAGCCGTGAGCGGCTGTTGCTTTGCTGCGCTCTGGCTGGCGTCATCATTGGCCAGCTGTTCCACGCTGTTTGTCCTGCTGTTTGCTTGGGTCATACCCAACTCCTTCACACGCGCCTGAATGTTCCATGACGAAATGGCGACAGGATCTGCGGGTCTGCCGAGCGCCAGTCTGATGAGAAACAGACGATGGCGGCAGAGGATGCGACAGACAGACCAGGGCTGGCAGCCTTGACTCAAACGTTTGCCTTGCTGGTCAAAAAAACCGGGCCATTTCACGTTCTATGCGGGGAGATCCCCTGTGGTGCGGCAAGACTGGCGCCCCTGTGGGGCACGCCAGCCGCCGTATTCGTTGGGGCTGCCCGCGGCAGCCCACTCCAGCCCCTACCCCCGTTCATGCACCAGTTGGCCATCCACATAGGTGCGGTAGATGGATCTGTCAT
>NZ_JBFODV010000106.1:0-5902 GCF_040908495.1 Aeromonas sp. R1-1
AATAAGGGGAGGGGGATCTGCCATGGAACAAGACCATGGCAGATCCACTTTTCGAGGAGTTGATTATGGAAGCCCTGCTTTGTCCATCATGCCAGGCTGAACTGGATACCCGCAGCAAGGAGCAAACCTGTGGTCAGTGTCAGGCCAATGTCCACGTCACGGCCATCTGCCCCACCTGCCAGCAGGAGCTGGAGCGTCTCAAGGCGTGCGGCGCAGTGGATTACTTCTGCAACCACTGCAACTCGCTGATCTCCAAGCGGTCGGTACAGTTCAAGGCGGCGCTGGTGTAAGACAGTATTCAGGTGAGAAAGAAGATAAAAAACCCGGCGAATGCCGGGTTTATGCTGTGTGCTCTGCAATAAGCAGGGTATAGGATCGATTTCTGCGCCACAGATTGCGCTTGATGTCATTAAGCTTGAGTTTGCGTCTGGGGCTCCAGCTGCACTTCGCTTTTCTGACCAGACTGATTTTTCTACGTTTTTGCATCTTGGTCTCCTCCCAACTCAGTTGGCCATCCCGGCCTTGGGTCATTGATGGAGCCCATCCGAAATTGCTGTTATTTAATCTCTCAACATAATGAAAACAATGCGATTTCGGATAGGCTCCGATGTGAATCGATGGTAACAGAGAAGTTTGCGTGAAAACAGCCGAATAATGGCTGGTTAGCGCATGGTGATCTGATTGACCACTTCGGCGATGGCGGTGGGGCGCTCGGCCAGCTCGGGCTCGCTGTCGTTGTCGAGACTCTCCCGCTGATGTGCCTTCTGTTGCTCGTTGTCGAGCCAGAGCAGACTTTGGTAATACTGGCGCACGTTGTTGACATAGTTACGCGCCTCGCTGCCACGGGCATAGCCGTAACGTACCTTGCGGTGCCAGCGCGCCTGTTGCAGCAGCGGCAGCACCTCTTTCACGTCGCTCCAGGCGTCGGGGTTCTTGCCAAGCTCTTTGGTCAGACGGCGGGCATCCATCATGTGGCCGTAACCGATGTTGTAGGCGGTGAGGGCAAACCACACCTTCTCGTCATCGGGCACAGAATCCGGCACCTTCTCCATCATCTGTTGCAGATAGAGGGAGCCACCTTTGATGCTCTCTTCCGGATGAAGCCGGTCGTTGACTCCCATCGCCTTGGCGGTGGGCTCGGTCAGCATCATCATGCCGCGCACGCCGGTGTAAGAGCGGGCCTGTGGGTCCCAGTGGGACTCCTGATAGCTGATGGCGGCGAGCAGACGCCAGTCGATATTCTTGGCGTGAGTCTGGAACAGCGGCTGGTACTTGGGCAGCAGGCTCTTGGCGCGCTTGAGGAAGGTGCGGGTATCGACAAAGTCGAAGTTCTGCACGTGGCCGAAGTACTTCTCGTCCAGCTTGGCGATGGCACCATCCATAAAGCGCTGACCGAAGAAGTCGATCACGCTGGCATAGAGGCTGTCATCGGGCAGCTTGCTCATGGCCCAGGCAACGGTCTGCTTCTGGGCCAGGGTCAGCCCCTCGGTGAGCTCCGGGTAGTAGCGCTGGGTACGGGCCAGCACGGTATCCTGCACCACCGTGTAGTCAATCTTGCCATCCACCACCTGCTTGAGCAGCTCCTCCACATCGGCGTTGTCGCTGGTGCTCCAGGCTAGTTTCGGATTTTCTTTGCTCATCTCTTTGAGCAGATCTTCACCGGTGGAGCCGGCGGCCACCACCAGCTTGCCCTTGATATCGTTCAACGAAGCCGGCTTGGGTTTGCCGTTGCGATAGACCAGTTTGGGAGAGACCTGGTAGAAGCCCGGGCCGAAGCGAAACAGCTCGCGCCGTTCGGGGGTGACCATGATGGCGGCAGCCGCCAGATCGAGTTTGCCCTTTTTCAGCAGTGTGACCAGTTGGTCAGTGGTGTCGACCGGGATGATGGTGAGTTTCACCCCCAACCAGTCGGCATAATTTTGCACCAGCTCGTAATCGAACCCCTGGGCGAGGTCGTCACGCTGGTAATAGGAGGTGGGACCATAGATGGTGCCAACCCGGATCTCGCCTCGCTGGCGGATCTGCTCCAGCTGGCTGGAGGGGCTATAGAAGTCGCAGCCAACCAGCGTCAGCGTCAACAACAGCCCGATAAACAGTCGAAAAATGCAGCGCAAGTAGGTGAGTACCTTTGTTGAAAAAATCGGCATTTGTCAAAAAAGAGGCACCTTTATACCAGAGAGTGTGCGCAGAGTCACACTGCTCGAAGTGAGAAAAACGTTTGTCCGCTGTGAGCCAGATCCCTATAATACGCGCGTCTCAATTCCCCCCCCACTTTAAAACTTGGTGAGAAAGGTCATATGGATATCTTGCGTGGTGCCCCAGCACTGTCTGATTTTCGTGTCCAAAAACTGCTGCAACGCTTCGCACAGATGAGAAACGAGAGTGGAGTAGAGAGCGGAGTAGAGATAGAGGATGTCTATGCCGAATACGTGCACTTTGCCGAGCTGACAAGCCCCCTCTCTCCCCCCGAGCGAGCGACCTTGGGCCAGCTCTTGCGCTACGGCCCGACCATCCCCGAACACACCCCCAGCGGTCAGCTGTTTCTTGTTACCCCCCGCCCCGGCACTATCTCCCCCTGGTCTTCCAAAGCAACCGACATCGCCCACAACTGCGGCCTGCAACAGGTCAAGCGGCTGGAACGTGGTATTGCCTATTACCTGACCATCAAGGAGCAGGGTGAGCTGAGTGACGCCCAGCGCAGCGCCATTGCCGCTGTGCTCCATGATCGGATGATGGAAGTGGTGTTTGCCGAGATGAGCGAAGCTGCCGCCCTGTTTGCTCACCACGAGCCGCGCCCCTTCACCCAGGTGGATGTGCTGGGCGGTGGTCGTGCAGCCTTGGCCGAAGCCAACGTGGCGCTCGGTCTGGCGCTGGCCGACGACGAAATCGACTATCTGGTGGAGAACTTCACCAAGTTGGGTCGCAACCCCAACGACATCGAGCTCTACATGTTCGCCCAGGCGAACTCCGAACACTGCCGTCACAAGATCTTCAATGCCGACTGGACCATCGATGGCGAACAGCAGCCCAAGTCGCTGTTCAAGATGATCAAAAACACCTTCGAGCAGACGCCGGATCATGTCCTCTCTGCCTATAAAGACAACGCTGCCGTGATGGAAGGGAGCCAGGGTGGCCGCTTCTTCCCGAGCCCGGCCAACGGCGAATACCAGTATCACCAGGAACAGGTCGACATCCTGATGAAGGTGGAGACCCACAACCACCCGACCGCCATCTCCCCGTTCCCGGGGGCAGCCACCGGCTCCGGCGGCGAAATCCGCGACGAGGGAGCCACCGGTCGCGGTGCCAAGCCCAAGGCGGGTCTGGTCGGTTTCTCCGTCTCCAACCTGCGCATTCCCGGCTTCGAGCAGCCCTGGGAGCAGGATTTCGGCAAGCCGAGCCGCATTGTCAGCGCCTTTGACATCATGCAAGAGGGGCCGCTCGGCGGCGCCGCGTTTAACAACGAGTTCGGCCGTCCGGCCATTCTCGGCTACTTCCGTACCTTCGAAGAGGAGGTGCCGAGCCACAATGGCGTCGAGGTGCGTGGCTACCACAAGCCCATCATGCTGGCAGGCGGCATCGGCAACATCCGCACCGAACATGTCCAGAAAGGGGATATCCCGGTCGGCGCGGCGCTGATCGTGCTGGGCGGCCCAGCGATGAACATCGGTCTGGGCGGTGGTGCCGCATCCTCCATGGCCTCCGGCCAGTCGGCCGAAGATCTCGACTTTGCCTCGGTGCAGCGTGACAACCCCGAGATGGAGCGCCGTTGCCAGGAGGTGATCGATCGCTGCTGGCAGCTGGGTGACGACAACCCTATCGTCTTTATCCATGATGTGGGGGCGGGCGGTCTCTCCAACGCCATGCCGGAGTTGGTCAACGACGGTGAGCGCGGTGGTCGTTTCGATCTGCGCGCCATCCAGAGCGACGAGCCGGGCATGAGCCCGCTGGAGATCTGGTGCAACGAATCCCAGGAGCGTTACGTGCTGGCGGTAGCGCAGGACAAGTTGCCGCTGTTCAAGGCGCTGTGCGAGCGTGAGCGCGCCCCCTATGCCGTCATCGGTACCGCGACTGAAGAGAAGCATCTGACCCTCTCTGACAGCCACTTTGACAATCAGCCCATCGATCTGCCGCTGGACGTGCTGCTGGGCAAGGCGCCCAAGATGCACCGCGACGTGGTGACTCTGCCTGCACAAGGCAAAGCGCTCCAGCTAGATGGCATCACTTTGAGTGACGCGGCCGAGCGGGTTCTGCGTCTGCCGACTGTGGCGGAGAAGTCCTTCCTTATCACAATCGGCGATCGCAGCGTGACTGGCTTGGTCAATCGCGATCAGATGGTTGGCCCCTGGCAGATCCCGGTGGCCGATTGCGCCGTCACCGCTGCCACCTATGACAGCTATCACGGCGAAGCCATGTCGATGGGCGAGCGTACCCCAGTGGCGCTGCTCTCCCACGCCGCCTCCGCTCGCATGGCGGTGGCGGAAGCGCTTACCAACCTGGCGCCGGCCCACATCGGGTCGCTGAAGCGGGTCAAGCTCTCCGCCAACTGGATGGCCGCTGCCGGTCACCCGGGGGAAGATGCCGGTCTCTATGAGGCGGTCAAAGCGGTGGGCGAGGAGCTCTGCCCGGCCCTTGGTATCACCATCCCGGTGGGCAAGGACTCCATGTCCATGAAGACCCGCTGGCAGCAGGATGGCAAGGAGCACAGCGTCACCTCGCCGCTCTCCCTGCTCATCTCCGCCTTTGCCCGGGTCGAGGATGTGCGCAACACAGTCACGCCACAACTGCGTACCGATCTCGGTGAAACCGACCTTATCCTTATCGACCTTGGCAATGGCAAGCAGCGCCTCGGCGCCTCGGCGCTGGCGCAGGTCTATCGCCAGCTGGGTGACAAGGCGCCGGATCTCGACAATCCGGTCCAGCTCAAGGGCTTCTTCAACGCCATTCAGGCGCTGGTGGCTGATCGCAAACTGATCGCCTACCACGACCGCTCCGACGGCGGCCTGTTCGTCACCCTGACCGAAATGGCGTTTGCCGGCCACTGCGGCCTCGACATCCAGCTCGATCGCATCGGCGGCGAGCTGCTGCCGGCGCTGTTCAACGAAGAGCTGGGCGCCGTCATTCAGGTGCGTCGCGAAGATAAAGAGGCGGTGATGACCCTGCTGGCCGGCCACGGTCTGGCAGCCTGCTCCCATGTGCTCGGCACCGTGCGCGAAGGGGATCTCATCACCCTGCAGCGGGGCGGTCAGGAGGTCTATCGTGCCAGCCGTACCGCACTTCGCACCATCTGGGGCGAGACCAGCTGGCAGATGCAGCGCCTGCGCGACAACCCCGAGTGCGCCGACAGTGAGCACGCGGCCCGTCAGGACGCCACCGATCCGGGTCTGCATGCCAAGCTGACTTACAACCCGTCCGAGGATGTGGCTGCACCTTACATTGCCCGCGGGGTCTCCCCCCGTCTGGCGGTGCTGCGCGAGCAGGGAGTCAACTCCCATGTGGAGATGGCGGCGGCGTTCGATCGTGCCGGTTTCGCGGCGGTCGATATCCATATGAGCGATATTCTCTCCGGTCGCATCAAGCTGGAGGAGTTCCAGACCCTGGTGGCCTGTGGCGGCTTCTCCTACGGTGACGTGTTGGGGGCGGGGGAAGGCTGGGCCAAGTCCATCCTGTTCAATGACAACGCCCGCGAGCAGTTCCAGCGCTTCTTCGAGCGTGGCGATACCCTCTCTCTGGGTGTCTGCAACGGTTGCCAGATGATGTCCAACCTGCGAGACCTCATCCCGGGTGCCGATCTCTGGCCGCGCTTTGTACGCAACCGCTCCGAGCGCTTCGAGGCCCGCTTCAGTCTGGTTGAGGTGCAGGAGTCCCCATCGGCCTTCTTCGCCGGCATGGCAGGCTCCGTGAT
>NZ_JBFODV010000107.1:0-13867 GCF_040908495.1 Aeromonas sp. R1-1
CCGCAAGGCTTTGTTCGGGTGATGTGGTCATGAAACGCATTCTGGTTATTTTTTCCCATCCCGCGCTGCAGAGCTCGCGGGCCAACAAGCAGCTGTTGCAGGCGATTGAGGGGCTGGAGGGGGTTACGGTTCACGACCTCTACCAGCACTATCCCGACATGTTTATCGATGTGAAGCGGGAGCAGGCGCTGCTCTGTGAGCACGACATTATTGTCTTCCAGCACCCGTTTTACTGGTACTCCTGCCCGGCCATCATGAAAGAGTGGATGGATCTGGTGCTGGAGTATGGCTATGCCTACGGCCCCGAGGCTCATGCCCTCAAGGGCAAGCAGTGGCTGAGCGCCATCACCACGGGCGGGGCGCCGGAGTCCTACTGCAGCGAGGGGTATAACAGCCGACCGCTGCTCGACTTTCTGCTGCCATTTCAGCAGGCGGCCACCTTGTGCGGCATGAACTGGCTGCCCCCTTTCGTGCTGCACTCCTTTCACAAGATCAAGGATCCCGCCGCCCTGCGCCGCTGCGGGCAGGACTACCGCCAGCTGCTTTGCGCCTTGCGTGACGATCAGTTGACCCCGGAGCAACTGGCCGGGCGCCCCTATCTACGCGACTTGCTGGAGGTGCTCTGATGAAACACGGGCAGCTTGTTGGCCGTGCTTATGGGCCGGATCTGATGTTCACACGGAGGGCTGACTGATGGGCCACGGGATCCTGTTTGATGCCTTTATCTACCTCTCCGCCGCCGTCATCGCGGTGCCGCTGGCCAAACGCTGGGGGCTGGGCTCGGTGCTCGGCTACCTGCTGGCGGGGATCATCATAGGCCCCTTCCTGTTGGGGTTGGTGGGGGAGCAGAAGGATGTGATGCACTTCGCCGAGTTTGGCGTGGTGCTGATGCTGTTTCTGGTCGGTCTTGAGTTGCGTCCGGCCCTCTTGTGGCAGCTGAAGGGGCCGATCCTCGGCACGGGCGGCCTGCAGGTGTTGCTTACCACGGCAGCTCTGACCGGCGTGGCGCACCTGATCGGTTTGCCGCTGCAACAGGGGCTGGCCATTGGCCTCATTCTGGCGCTCTCCTCCACCGCCATCGTTCTGCAGAGCCTGCAGGAGCGCAAGCTGATGCAGAGCGAGAGTGGTCGCTCCGCCTTTGCGGTGCTGCTGTTTCAGGATATTGCGGTCATTCCGATCCTGGCGCTGCTGCCGCTGCTGGCCATGGCGCCGGTCGCCAGCAATGGCGGTTCCGAGCTGGCGGGGTGGCAACATGGTCTGCTGGTGGTCGCGGCCATCTCAGGCATAGTGCTGGGTGGCCACTATCTGATGCGGCCGGTGTTTCGTGCCATCGCCCAGTCCCATATGCGGGAGATCTTCGTCGCCGCCGCTCTGCTGCTGGTGATCGCCATCGCGGTGCTGATGGAATCGGTGGGGCTCTCGCCCGCTCTCGGCTCCTTCCTCGCCGGTGTGGTGCTGGCCGACAGCGAATATCGCCATGAGCTGGAAGCGGACATAGAGCCGTTCAAGGGGCTGCTGCTCGGCCTGTTCTTTATGTCGGTGGGGGCGGGGATCGACTTCGGGCTGTTTGCCGAGCACCCCTTCCTGATACCAACCCTGGTCGTTGGCCTGATGGTGCTCAAATGGCTGGTGCTGATGGCGCTCGGCTTCATTATCCGCATCTCGCCGAGTCAACGCTGGACCTTCGCGCTGGCGCTCGCACAGGGTGGTGAGTTTGCCTTCGTGCTCTTCTCGTTTGCCGCGCAGAACCGGGTGCTGCCTGGTGAGACCATCTCGCTGCTGACGCTGGTGGTGGCGCTCTCCATGGCGCTCACCCCATTGCTGCTGATCCTCAACGATCGGGTGATCCAGCCCTGGTTCGATTACCGTAACCAGAGCGACGCACCGCAGCATGAACAACCTGAGCTGGTGGAGCATCCGGTGATCATTGCGGGCTTCGGCCGCTTCGGTCAGATCGTGGGGCGTCTGCTGCACGGTCACGGCATCGGTACCACCATCCTCGAGCAGGATGCCAGCCAGATAGAGACCCTGCGCAAGTATGGCTATCAGGTCTTCTATGGCGATGCCAGCCGGATCGATCTGCTCCATGCCGCCGGGGCACACAAGGCGAAGCTGCTGGTGCTCTCCATCAACGATCCGGCTACCTCGCTGGCGGTGATCGAGATGGTGCAGAAGCACTTCCCGCACCTGAAGATCCTGGCGCGAGCGCTGGATCGACCCCATGCCCACGAGATCCTGCGCCACGGGGTCGAGAGCGTGCATCGGGAAACCCTGGGCTCTGCGGTCGATCTGGGGGTGGAAGCCCTGACCCAGCTCGGTTTTCGGGCCAACCAGGCCTGGCGGGCGGGGCAGACCTTCAAGCAGCACGATAACTGGCTGTTGCGCGAGCAGGTCAACTATCTGGACGACGAACACACTTATATCAACAAGAGCCTGCAATACCGGGAGATCCTCTCCGATCTGTTGCAAGACGACGAGGAGGGGCAGGAGCGTATCCATGCCCACAACTGGAATAGCGGGCTACCCGACGACGACAAGGAAGCAAAATGATTGCCTATTACCCCATGTTCAAACACCTGCATATGACGCTGGCGCTGGTCAGTCTGCTGCTCTTTATCTATCGCTGGAGTCTGGCGCTGGCCGGCAGCGATCGGTTGCAGCAGAAGTGGCTGAAGCTCCTGCCGCATATCAACGACACCTTCCTGCTGCTGTTTGGTGTGTTGCTGGCGGTGGCCTTGCAGTTGAGCCCGAGTCAACAACCCTGGCTGATGGCCAAGCTGATTGCACTGGTTCTCTATATCGGTCTGGGTGTCATGGCGTTCAAGCGGCCGGCCCGCGGTCAGAAGCTGGTGGCCGGTGTGGCGGCACTGGCGGTGTTTGGCTACATGGTCGGTGCGGCCATAACCAAGTCAGCCTGGTCGTGGCTGATGTGAGCAAAAGGGGAGAGTCATGCTCTCCCCTGAAATCATATTCTGTGATGAATTAATTAATCGGAGTTTTATGCTGACAATAAATCGCAACATAGAACTTTCATTTGAGGGATTTTTGGCTAATTTTAGCCTCTAGCGGCTCCTTTTTTGAGTGAATTGTCTTTTTAAATCAATTGGTTAGTGTGTTTTGTATGAAAATGGCGACAGTTGTCGCAGCAAAACTTGCGACATAGACTGTCGCAAGTCACGACTAGCATACAGTCAACGCTAAACCAGTGAAGGCAAGCACCATGAGCAAGAAGCTGTTACGACAACTGACCTTGGCGCGTTGCATCCCGCACCGCCCTTACAAGCTGACCGCCAGCCAACTCCAGGTAAAACTGGAAGAGGAAGGTATCCACGTCAGTCTGCGTACCGTGCAACGGGACCTGGAGGAGATGTCCGGCATGGGACTGTTCGACCTCACCTCGGACGAGCGCAGCAAACCCCATGGCTGGTGCTTCGAGCGCCACGGCCTCAACGACTTTGCCAATATCATGCCGCTCTCGCTGGCGGTGGCCCTGAAAACCTGGAGTGATCAGGCGAGCCAACTGTTGCCGGCGAGTGTACTGACCGAATTGAACCCGCTGGTCGACAAGGCGAGTCAGGTGATCCGCGACAGCCAGAGCGAACTGGCCGAACGCTGGCTGGAGAGTGTCCACCAGTCACCGCGTCCGTTTGCCGGCAACCCGGAGATCCGCCGCAGCACCCTGATCCGCGATGCGCTCTGGCGTGGTCGCAAGTTCAGTGCCGAGATCCAGCGCGTGATCAAAGAGCGCACCGTGTGGCTCTGCTACGACCGTATCAACCCGCTCGGCATTCTCAATCAGCTGGACGGCCCGATCCTGCTCTGCACCCTCTCCGAGCTGGATCCCAAGGTCTACGGCATCCCGTTTGACCATATCAAGAACGTGGAGCTGACCAACTTCAGCGCCACCCAGCCGAAGGATTTCAATATCCAGAAGCTGATCCGCGATCAGGGCTATCAGGATGTGAGCGGCCCGATCCGCTTCGTCGGCCGGATCGATGCCAACAGCCAGTCGCTGGTGGATAATCAGATCCCCGGCAACAATCCACGCATGACCCGCTATGACAAGCGCAGTGTGGTGGTGGAGACTGAAGTGCAGGACACCCCGGAGTTTCGCAGCTGGTTGAACAACATCGGCGGTGAACTGGAGGTGCTGGCACCGGAATCGTTGCGCAAGGCCTATCTCAATCCGGCCAACCGCTTGAGCTGATTAAAAAATTGGAATGTTGAAGAGTCGAGCCTGGTCTCGGCTCTTTTTTTTGCGGTTTTTTTAAGCATATTTATTCAACTAATTTTTAAGTCTTAACGTCAGGATTGAACCGTTTTCCTGCCCCGTTTTTGGGGGTGAAACCCTTGTAAGAGATCTGCCATAGCGACTGTAAGAGGCTGGCGCTTTGAGCCGTACGCGAAGCCATGCCAGAATGATCGAGCTTTCCCGTGAAACTAAATAAGTGGCTGATATTAAAGGGTTAGTTTTTAAGTTCATTTTTTGAGATGGGAGCTGCATCGGATCTTTATCATCGGATGGCCCTTGTTCGGGGTGCGCATTTCCTTAGTATGGGTCTCACAAGGACGGAGCTGGTTCGGCAGGATGCAGGACAGCGCATAAAGATGGAATAGTCCGCAGGATGTGGACAAGGGACACCTCAGGATGAGCTCGATAATCAGGATGATTATCGTCACGGATGAATAAAGGAACACCGCGGGATGCGGCAGGACACTCTCGGGATGGGAGCAGAACGAACGGAACCTCGTTCTTCAGGATGAACAGGACCTCGCCGGATGCGAGAGGAATACTTCAGGATGAAGTGAGATAACCCGGATGGTTATCTGTCAGGAAGACGCAAGGAACCCCACAGGACGTGGTAATGGACACCTCCAGGATGGAGACAGTGAAGCAGTTCAGGATGAATTGCCAGGCCAGGAACGCCGCAGGACACGCCAACGGATTGGAAAGGGGATATTCCAAAGGATTAGGATAACGTCAGGGATTGCAGGGAGCATTGCAGTTCTACGGACAGGACGACACGACTCTAGGGGACGGCTACCGCCGTCCCCTTTTCTTTTATGGTTTGTCCGAGAGATTGCCGCGCTGGGCGGCGTTGACGATCTCTTGCAGGCGCTGACGAATGTCGACCATGCCAAACACACCAAAGATCAGCACAGTGACAAATTCGGCCTTGGTGACCGCGAAGTAGCGTTTGCAAGCTGCCTTGATCATGCTGGCCTGCAGCCAGTGCAGCAGGGCGACGATCACGCCACAGACCGGCAGAAAGCCGTTGAGTTTGCCGGGCAGAGGGGCAATCAGGCTCATCAGCACGCCAAACCAGAAGAACAATATCAGCCCCATCGCCAACAGATTAAAGACTCGCTTCATTGTTTACCTCTCTTAGATAGAGTTGGTAGCAGACCTGACCTGCCTGCTTGTCCTTGAGTAGTTGCCAGTTGGCAGGAAGTGCCAGATCGGCCATCTCCTTCTCCCGCTCCAGATAGATGAGAGCGTCCGGTGCCAGCCAGCCGCGCTGCTCCAGCAGTTCGCACACCTGCGGCAGCAGCTCGCGGCGAAACGGCGGATCGAGGAACACCAGATCAAACGGCGTGGCCGGGCCTTGCAGCCAGCTCACCGCATCAGACTGGATCACCTGACCCTGACTGCTGCCGAGGGCGGTCAGGTTCTTCTTGATCTGGTCGGCGGCCCCTTTGTCCATCTCGATCAGGGTCACCTGCTCGGCATAGCGCGACAGTGCCTCCAGTCCGAGTCCGCCGCTACCGGCAAACAGATCCAGGCAGCGGGTGCCGCGAATGTGGGGGGCCAGCCAGTTGAAGATGGTTTCCTTGACGCGATCCGTGGTGGGTCTGAGCCCCTCCACATCCTTGACCGGCAATTTGCGGCCTCGCCACTGGCCGCTGATGATTCTTACAAAGCCCGATTTTCCTTGTGGGGCGGGACTCTTGCTCGGGTTGCTACGGCTGGATTTCACTCTGGGCATCGCGTTTCATCGTCAGAAAATAAAGTGGTAGTATAAGGCGGTTCATTTTTATGCCGACCCGCCAAGGGACGGCTATCTTAGCAGTCAGCCTTTGATGTGAGTATTTTTAGATGGCAAAAGGTTTGTTTTCCTGGCTGGGTTTCGGCCGCAAGAAAGAAGAGGCTGAGGCTGTCCAACCACAGACACCCCAAGCCACCCCCGTTACCGTTGAGCCCGAGGTCACTGCTACCCCCGCTCCCGTTTCCGACACCACTGTTTCCGATAGTACGCCGGCTGTTGCCCCCGAAGTGCCTGCCAGCGCACAGAATTCCGTTTTGCAAGATGATTGCTGCTTGCCTACCGAGCTGGACGATCACGGCCCGCTGGTGGTGGAGGAGTGCGCTTCCGATCTGGAGCCGGTGATCGTCAACGAAGCGCTGATCGCCGAAGAGGAGCGTGCCGCTGAAGCCGCTCGCACTGCCGCAGAGGCGCAAGCCGCTGAGGTCAAGGCAGCCGAAGAGGCTCGTATTGCTGCCGAAGCTTGTGCTGCGGAAGAGGCTCGTATTGCTGTCGAGGCTCGCGCCGCGGAAGAATCTCGCATTGCCGCCGAGGCTCGCGTCGCAGAAGAGGCCCGCATCGCCGCCGAAGCTCGTGCTGCGGAAGAGGCTCGTATTGCTGCCGAGGCTCGCGCCGCGGAAGAATCTCGCATTGCCGCCGAAGCTCGCGCTGCGGAAGAGGCCCGCATCGCTGCCGAAGCCCGCGCAGTGGAAGAGGCTCGTATTGCTGCTGAAGCTCGCGCTGCGGAGGAGGCTCGTATTGCCGCCGAAGCTCAGGCAGCTGAAGAAGCCCGTATCGCCAAAGAGGCCCAGCGCGCGGAAGATATGCGCCTGGTCGCCGCGATGGAGGCTGAGGCCGCCGCCCTGGCTGCCCTGCCGCTGGCCGCCAAGGTGGACGACGACACCCAGGACAAACCGCAGCGGGAGGGCTTCTTTGCTCGCCTCAAGCGCAGTCTGGTGCGCACCAAGGAGAATATCGGCTCCGGTTTCTTCGGCCTGTTCCGTGGCAAGAAGATCGACGACGAGCTGTTTGAAGAGCTGGAGACCCAGCTGCTGACCGCCGATCTCGGTGTGGATACCACTACTCGTATCATCGAGGGGCTGGTGCAGCACGCGGATCGCAAGCAGCTCAAGGATGCCGAGGCGCTCTACGGCCTGCTCAAGCAGGACATGGGCGAGATGCTGGCCAAGGTCGAACAGCCGCTGGTGATCGACACCAGCAAGAAGCCTTATGTGATCCTGATGGTCGGCGTAAACGGCGTCGGCAAGACCACCACCATCGGCAAGCTGGCCAAGCAGTTCCAGGCCGAGGGCAAGAGCGTGATGCTGGCGGCGGGTGACACCTTCCGTGCCGCAGCGGTCGAACAGCTGCAGGTTTGGGGTCAGCGCAACAATATTCCGGTGATTGCCCAGCATACCGGTGCCGACTCCGCTTCCGTCATTTATGACGCCATCGAGGCCGCCCGCTCCCGCGGGGCTGACGTGCTGATCGCCGACACCGCCGGTCGCCTGCAGAACAAGAGCAACCTGATGGAGGAGCTCAAGAAGGTGGTGCGGGTGATGAAGAAGCTGGATGAAGAGGCGCCCCACGAGATCATGCTGACGCTGGATGCCGGCACCGGCCAGAACGCCCTGAGCCAGGCCAAGCTGTTCAGCGAGGCAGTGGGCCTGACCGGTATCACCCTCACCAAGCTGGATGGCACTGCCAAGGGCGGCGTCATCTTTGCGGTGGCCGACAAGTTCCAGATCCCGATCCGCTATATCGGGGTGGGCGAGGGGATCGACGATCTGCGTCCCTTCGTTGCCAACGACTTCATCGAGGCGCTCTTCAGCCGCGATGAATAAGTCCGGCCGCGATGAGTCAGCTCAGCCGTGATGAGTAAGTGTTCCATACCCCGACTCCGGTCGGGGTTTGTCAATTTCAGGGAACCGTTATGATTCGTTTTGACAAGGTCAGCAAGGTATACAGCGGTGGCCATCAGGCGTTGCAGAAGGTCAGCTTTCACCTGCGCAAGGGAGAGATGGCCTTTCTAACCGGGCACTCGGGGGCGGGCAAGAGTACCCTCCTCAAACTGATCAGCGTGATGGAGCGTCCGACCGATGGTCGCGTCTTCTTTCATGGCGATGATGTCAGCCATATCCAGCGCAGCCAGATCCCCTATGTTCGCCGCCAGATCGGGATGATCTTTCAGGATCATCGCCTGCTGATGGACAGAACCGTGTTCGACAACGTGGCGCTGCCGCTGGTGATCGATGGTTACAGCCATGCGGACATCAACAAGCGGGTGGCGGCGGCGCTGGACAAGGTGGGGCTGCTCGGCAAGGAGCGTTACCAGCCGCGCATGCTCTCCGGTGGTGAGCAGCAGCGGGTCGGCATCGCCCGTGCCATCGTCAACAAGCCGCCGCTGCTGCTGGCGGATGAACCGACCGGCAACCTGGACCCCCAGCTATCCATGGATATCATGCGGCTATTTCAGGAGTTCAACAATTTTGGGGTCTCGGTACTGATTGCCACCCACGATCTGGGGCTGATCGCTCGCATGCGCTATCGCACCCTGACCCTCAAGGCGGGTCGCATGTATTCGGCCGGGGAGGAGCTCTGATGGCTATCGTTCGTCATAAACAACCGCCGCTGCGCCGTCTGATGATGTACGGGGTTGACCATGTGCGGCAGGCGTTTGCCAGTCTCGGAGAGTTGTGGCGCAATCCGCTCGCCTCCCTGATGACGCTGGCGGTGCTTGGCGTCAGTCTGGCGCTGCCATCCTGCTTCCACGTGCTGCTGAAAAACGCCGAGGTGGTGGAGGGGAGCTGGCAGAGCAGTTCCCAGATCTCTCTTTACCTGCGCAAGGATCTGCCGGAGCAGAGCATTCTCGATCTGCAGCACCGGATCCTGCTCTATCCCGAGGTGGATTCGGTCACCTACCTGAGTCGTGACGATGCGTTGCGGGAGTTTCGCGAGATCTCCGGCTTTGGCGATGCCCTCGATTATCTGGACAGCAACCCGCTACCGCCGGTGCTGAGCGTCATCCCGGATCCGCGCTGGCAGAACCCGGAAGGGGCCGCCGAGCTGCTCAGCAAGCTCAATAATGAGGTGGGGGTCGAGCAGGGCAAGCTGGATCTGCAGTGGCTGACCCGGCTGCAGGGGATCATGAACCTGCTGCGCCACACCATTACCGGTATCGCGGTGCTGCTGCTCTCCGCCGTGTTGCTGATTGTCGGCAATACCCTGCGTCTCAACATCCTCAACCAGCGTTCCGAGATTGAAGTGCTCAAGCTGGTGGGGGCGACCGACTCCTTCATTCATCGCCCTTTCCTCTATACCGGTATCTGGTTCGGGGTGATCGGCGGCATGCTGGCCTGGTGGCTGACCGAAGTGATGGTGATCTGGAGCGAAGGGGTGGTGAAGGAGCTGGCGGGCTTGTATAACAGTAATTTCCGGCTGGTTGGCATGGGAGCGGTAGACGGGATCAATCTGATCTTGCTGGGCGCCCTGCTGGGGCTGATTGCCTCCTGGTTTTCGGTCCATCGCCACATTCGCGACATCGAACCATCCTGATTACTTTGTCATCAAAGTAAATCGCTGGATTTTGAGAGGCGGATCAAGTAAAAGAGGGGCCGTTTCTGGCTTGGCCCCCATAGTCAGAGTATTCTGAATAACAATGATCTTCCGGATCTTCGCTAGATCCAGTGAACCTTCTGATTTATAAGCAGTCTATTAAAGCTGAAGCATTTATACGGGTGTGGCCCCTCTGCCTTGCTCGTCAGACTTGGCAAGCATGTGAAGGTTGCGAGCTCCGCAACAATGGACTTAGCATGCTACTTTTCGGGGGTCCTTCATTGTGACCCCCTTTTTTTGACTGTTCATTCATGATTCATCCTGCAGGCTTAAGATAAGCCGGTCTAAAACTGGGCATGTTCTTTGATACACGCCGCAGAATGGCATCCGGTCAGTAGACAGACCCTCTCAGGGTGTTAGACTGATTCGATTGAAAAGTAAGAGGTAACAGATGGGAACTTCATTGCAGCGCACTATGGCTCTGATTCCGCAAGGTAGTCTGGAAGGCTATATCCAGGCAGTAAACTCTATTCCTGTGCTGAGCGCAGAGGAAGAGCGTGAACTGGCTGAGCGTTTGCAGCAGGATGGCGATCTCGAGGCTGCCCGCCAGCTGGTTATGTCGCACCTGCGCTTTGTCGTTCATGTCGCCAAAAGTTATGCCGGTTACGGCTTACCACAGGCTGATCTGGTTCAGGAAGGCAACATCGGCCTGATGAAAGCGGTCAAGCGCTTCGACCCGAGTGTCGGCGTGCGTTTGGTCTCCTTTGCCGTGCACTGGATCAAGGCCGAAATCCACGAATATGTTCTGCGCAACTGGCGCATGGTCAAGGTGGCGACCACCAAGGCCCAGCGCAAGCTCTTCTTCAACCTGCGCAAATCCAAAAAACGTCTGGGCTGGCTGAACCACGAAGAGGTGCAGGCCGTGGCGGCCGATCTCGGCGTTTCTGCCGCTGACGTGACCGAAATGGAAGCGCGGATGGCCAACTACGATCAGGCGTTCGATCTGGTGGGTGATGATGAAGAAGAAGGCGGTTTCGCTCCGGTTCACTATCTGGAGGACAAATCCTCCGATCTGGCAGCGACCATCGAGAATGACAACTGGGACGATCACGCGACCCGTCGTCTGAGCTCGGCTCTCGCCACCCTGGATGAGCGCAGCCAGCACATCATCCGCGCCCGCTGGCTCGATGATGACAGCAAGACCACTCTGCAGGAGCTGGCCGATACCTACGGCGTCTCTGCCGAGCGTGTGCGTCAGCTTGAGAAAAACGCACTCAAGAAGCTGAAAGATGCCATGGAAGCCTGATGCTTCCTCTCATAAAAACAGGGCCTGATGGCCCTGTTTTTGTTTCGCAGGGATCTGGTCGGCCTTGCTTTGGTTACCCTTGAGTGTGTTATGTTGCCGCCACTGCCACATTAGGGAGAGCAGAAGTGAAACTGTTGAACGACCTGTTTACCAACAACCGTGAGTGGGCCGAACGGATCAAAGCCGAAGATCCCAATTTCTTTGCCACTCTTTCTGCCCAGCAGGCCCCCGAATACCTCTGGATCGGTTGTTCCGACAGCCGGGTCCCCGCCAACCAACTGATGGGGTTGCTGCCGGGGGACGTCTTCGTCCACCGCAACGTCGCCAATCTGGTGGTACATACCGATTTCAACTGCCTCTCCGTGCTGCAATACGCGGTAGAAGTGCTCAAGGTGAAGCACATCATCGTCTGCGGTCACTACGGTTGCGGTGGCGTCAAGGCCGCGATGCAGAACCAGGAGCTGGGGCTCATCGACAACTGGCTGCGCAACATCAAGGATGTCTACTTCAAATACGGTGAAGAGCTCGAGGCCATCGAGGATGAGCACGAGCGCTTCGACTACCTGTGCGAGCTGAACGTGGCCGAGCAGGTCGCCAACGTCTGCCACACCACCATCATCCAGAACGCCTGGCGCAAGGGGCAGGAGCTGGCCGTTCACGGCTGGATCTACGGGATCAAGGATGGCTTGCTGCACGATCTCGATCTCTGCATCAGCGGGCCGGATCAGATCCCCGATGTCTATCGCGCCTGGCCGGACATGCGTCCGCCCCACCGTCGGCGCTAGGGAGCTTCATGGTGGCGCCAGCTCTCTATCTGCAGATCAAGCAGCATATTCTGGACGGGATCCGCGAACGCCACTATCAGGCGGGGGATAGGATCCCGACCGAAGCGGCCCTGTGCGAGCAGTTCACCGTGAGCCGGATGACGGTCAACCGGGCGCTGCGGGAACTGGTGGCGGAAGGTTGGTTGGTGCGTACCGCCGGTTCCGGCAGCTTCGTGGCGGACCGGCGCACCGAATCGCCGCTGCTGGCTATTCGCAATATTGCCGACGAGATCGCCGAGCGTGGCGGCGAGTACAGCGCCCGGGTGATCCGGCTGCAGCGGCTGGCCGCCGACGAGAAGGTGGCGGTGCAACTGGGGCTGCGGGTTGGCGCCCCCATCTTTCACAGCCTCATCGTCCATCAGGCCGATGGGGAGCCGTTGCAATTGGAGGAGCGCTTCGTCGATGCCGGGCGCTTGCCGGGCTATGGTGAGCAGGATTTTACCCAACAGACCCCCAACCGCTATCTGATGGATGTCTGCCCCCTCTCCGAGATGGAGCACGTGGTGGAAGCCGTGCTGCCCAGCGCCGGTGAGGCGGGATTGTTGCAGATCCGCGTAGATTCCCCCTGCCTATTGTTGCACCGGCGTACCTGGTCGGAGGGGCATCTGGTCTCCTATGCCCGTTTGCTCTCCCCCGGTTCCCGCTACAAGCTAAGCTCCAAGACTCAGTTAGAGTAAATGTATATACAACTCGATTTTACAAAGCCCACCTCCTGGTGGGCTTTTTTGTGCTTAAACTCTAAGTTTGATGCTGTTATCAGGATGTGAACTTCGCTCTTTCTTTCGTCATAGAGATCGACTATAAGAATATGTATATACATTTGAGGTCGCTATGAACAAGGAACTGTTGAACTGCGAGCGGGTCTGGCTCAACGTGACGCCCGCTACCCTGAATGATGAGCTGGCCGACTACGGCCTGCTGCCGCTCCAGGCCATCGGCGTGAAGGATGGCAAGATCCACGCGCTGGTGCCGATGGCCGAACTGAAGGGGTCGTATCCCGCTCACTGGCAGGATATGCGGGGCAAGCTGGTCACCCCCGGCCTTATCGATTGTCACACCCATCTGGTCTTCGCCGGCAGCCGTGCCGAAGAGTTCGAGCTGCGTCAGCAGGGAGTGCCCTATGCCGAGATCGCCCGTCGGGGCGGTGGCATCATCAGCACGGTGCGTGCCACCCGTGCCGCCAGCGAAGAGCAACTGTTCGAGCTGGCGTTGCCGAGGGTGACATCCCTGATCCGCGAGGGTGTTACCACTGTGGAGATCAAGTCCGGCTATGGCCTGACGCTGGATGACGAACTCAAGATGCTGCGGGTGGCCCGCCGACTGGGAGAGGCGTTGCCGATCCGGGTCAAGACCACTCTGCTGGCGGCCCATGCTGTGCCGCCGGAGTATCGCGATGATCCCGACAGCTGGGTCGAGACCATCTGTCAGGAGATTATTCCGGCCGCCGCCGAGGCGGGTCTGGCCGATGCGGTGGATGTCTTCTGCGAGCATATCGGCTTCTCGCTGGCCCAGACCGAGCAGGTCTATCTGGCGGCGGATCAATACGGCCTGCCGGTGAAAGGGCATATGGATCAGCTCTCCAACCTTGGTGGCAGCACCCTCGCCGCCAACTTCGGCGCCCTTTCGGTGGATCATCTGGAGTATCTGGATCCGCAGGGGATCCTGGCGCTGGCCCAGCGCGGCGTAGTCGCTACCCTGCTGCCCACCGCCTTCTATTTTCTCAAAGAGACCAAACTGCCGCCGGTCGCCGCGCTGCGCAAGGCGGGGGTGGCGATGGCGGTCTCCTCCGACATCAACCCGGGCACGGCCCCCATCGTCTCGCTGCGGATGGCGATGAACATGGCCTGTACCCTGTTTGGTCTGACTCCGGTGGAGGCGATGGTCGGGGTGACCCGCCACGCTGCCAAAGCGCTTGGCGAGCAGGAGCGCCTTGGCCAGCTCAGGGTGGGGATGGCGGCCGATTTCCTGATCTGGCACTGCGCCCATCCGGCCGAGTTGAGCTACATGGTCGGCGTCGATCAGCTGGCAGGCCGCATCTTCAACGGCGAGGAGACCCTCCATGGATAAATTCAACCAGGTCGACATGTCGCTCTGGCAGGGACGACAGGATCCGGAAGATGGTGAACTGGCCCTGCGCTGGCATGACAAGTTGCAGCCCT
>NZ_JBFODV010000108.1:0-9074 GCF_040908495.1 Aeromonas sp. R1-1
AGGTGCTGCACCGGAAAGTGGCACTGTGCCGCCAGCTCGTAGAGGCGATCGCGAAAGTCGGCGGGGGTCATGCCGGTATAGCCGCCAAACTGATCCACCTGATTGGAGGTGGCCTCGACCAGCAGCAGATCATCCCCTTCGGCGGCCAGCTGCAGCGCGGCCTCCAGCACCAACGGGTGAGCGGAGCAGACGGCGTAGATCCCGGTCTGTTCTCCCTGTTTATGTCTTTCGACCAGTGCCAGCATGGATTTCATTTTGATGTTCCTTGGTTGCTGCGTGTGGAAAGGTTCTTTCGATTTCTTTTCTTTACGGTAGTGGGGAAGGAAAGAAAACGAAACAAAAGAGTCGTCAGATCTTGAAATGGATCACAAAAAGAAAGGTATCGAAAGGCTGCGAATGATGGGTAAAGATGGAGAGAGTGGTGGTAAAGCGTAATGAAGGCTTGATTTGGCACCTTCGCTGAGCGTTAATATGCAAACGTAACGAAGTGAAAGCGATCTTTCACTACAGCATTTCGGCAGAAGAACTATGCAAACAAGCGAAAAAGGTGCGCTCGGAACCAGCGAGCGGCGGGAGCGGATTATTCAGCAGCTGCGCAGCAATGGCAGCGTTCAGGTCAACGAGCTGGCGACTCACTATCAGGTCTCTACCGTGACCATCCGCAACGATCTGGCCTTTCTGGAGAAGCAGGGGGTGGCCGTGCGCGCCTACGGCGGCGCCCTACTGTGCGAGCCTGGCCAGACGGTGCCGGAGCGCACCATTGCTGACAAGAGCGTGCTCAATACCCCGGTGAAACAGCGGATCGGTGCGCTTGCGGCGACCCTGGTGCCCTCCGGCTGTCGTCTTATCCTTGATTCGGGGACAACAACACTGGAGGTGGCGCGTCATCTGAAGGGACATCAGGAGATCCTGGTGATGACCAACGGCATGAATGTGGCGAATGAACTGCTCGAAGCAGAGGGGGTGGAGCTGCTGATGACGGGCGGACATCTGCGCCGCAAGTCGCTCTCCTTCTACGGTGCGCAAGCGGAGCAGTCCCTGCAAAACTATCACTTTGACATGCTGTTTCTCGGGGTGGATGGCATCGATCTGGAGCGCGGCGTCAGCACCCATCATGAGGACGAGGCGCGCCTTAACCGCTGCATGTGTCAGGTGGCCGAGCGGATTGTGGTGGTCACCGACTCCACCAAGTTTGGCCGGCGCAGTCTGCACAAGATCATCGATACCCTGCGTATTCACACCCTGATCACCGACGATGCCGTGCCTGCCGATATCCTTTCCGGCCTGCGCAATGCCGGCATCGAAGTGCTGTTGGTACCAGCCGATGGCAGCAAGGGGCAGGAGAAGCAGGGGCAATATAATCCAGTACAATCAGCTATAAGCGGTTGATGACAAACGCGATAGACTGGGTTTCTTACTCACTGATCGAGCCTGTTATGTACCACCCCGATATCACCGAACTTGAACCTGTCGCCCGCGCGGCGGGAGCGGCCATCATGGCCATCTACAGCCAGCCCTTCGCGGTAGAGTACAAGAGCGACGAGAGTCCGCTGACCGCGGCCGACAAGGGGGCTCATGAGGTGATAGTGCAGGGGTTGGCACAGCTGACTCCGGATATTCCCGTATTGTCGGAGGAGTCTGGGTCCGAGGTGATGGCGGCGCGCCACGGCTGGTCCCGCTACTGGCTGGTGGATCCCCTCGACGGCACCAAGGAGTTTGTCTCGCGCAACGGCGAGTTCACCGTCAATATCGCGCTGATTGAAGAGGGGGCGCCGCGCTGGGGGCTGGTCTATGCCCCAGTGCTGGACAAGCTCTGGTATGGCGGAAAGGGGCTCGGTGCCTGGCGCATCGCCGATGGCAAGCGCGAGCCTATCCAGACCCGGCCTCATCGTGAAGGCGAGGCGTGGCGAGTGGTGGGCAGTCGCAACCACCTGTCGCAGGAGACCCTCGATTTCTTGGCTCCTTTTGGCGAGATCGAGCTGGTTTCGATGGGCAGCTCCCTCAAGTTCTGCATCATTGCCGAGGGGGACGCCGAGCTCTATCCGCGCCTTGCCCCCACCTGCGAGTGGGATACCGGCGCGGCGCAGGCGGTGCTGGAGGGGGCGGGTGGCAGCGTCACCCAACTCAATGGCTCGCCCCTCGCCTACAACAAGCCCGACATTCTCAACCCCTGGTTTGTCGCCAAGGCATAAACGAGATATCGGGATGCAAAAAGGCCGGACTGGAATGAACTTCCAGTCCGGCCTTTTTATTTCGCTATTCGCTTTGCGGTCAGAAGACCTTTTTGAACGGCTTGATGGTCACTTTGGCATAGACGCCAGCTGCCACATAGGGATCGGCATCGGCCCAGGCTTGGGCGTCAGCTTGCGAGGCAAACTCGGCGATGACGGTGCTGCCGGTAAAGCCTGCATCGGCCGGATCCTCTGCATCGATAGCCGGGTTGGGGCCGGCGGTCAGCAGCCGACCCTCATCCTGCAGGGCTTGCAGGCGAGCCAGATGGGCAGGGCGAACTTGCTTGCGCAGTGGCAGGCTATCGGGGACATCTTCGGAGTAGATGAGATACCACATGAGACAATCCTTTTCTGATGAGGGTTATTTTTTGGGTTCGTCTTTTTGCTGGGACAACTGCTCGGCAGGGATGTGGCGATAGAGATAGACGCCGCTCAGCAGGGTAAAGACCAGCGTCATCCCCAGCAGGCCGAACACCTTGAAGTTGACCCACATCTCCTGCGGCATGTTGAATGCCACGTAGAGGTTGAGCAGGCCACAGACGGTAAAGAAGCCGACCCAGCCGAGATTGACAGTGTCCCAGACCTTATCGGGCGCTTGCAGTTCCTTGGCCAACATCTGTTTGATCAGATTCTTGCCAAAGCCGTAGCGGCTGATGAGCAGACCCAGTGCGAACAGCACGTTGATGACAGTCACTTTCCACTTGATGAAGGTGTCATCGTGGAAGAAAACCGTGAGGCCGCCGAAGAAGCCGACCAGCAGGAAGGTAAAGAGCTGCATCTTCTCGACTTTGCGATAGCGGATCCAGCTATAGGCGAGCTGCAGACCGGTGACCACTACCAGTGCGCCGGTAGCCATGTAGATGTCGTAGAACTTGTAGACCGCGAAGAAAACGATAAGTGGAATAAATTCAATAAATTGCTTCATGTCTGGCGCCTAGTCCTCAAAGATGGCCTGCAAATTTCGCCCAGTCTACCTGCATGGCGGACAACGGCAAATGAATAAGACCGCTCATTTTTACGCCGGTTCCGCTCTGTCGCCAAACAGTTGGCGTGCAATGGAGATCCCGAGTCGCTGCTGATCGGCCAGCAGGTCGCGGATATGGCGCTCTTCAATCAGAGGGTTGAGCAGCACGGCGCGCAGCAGGGTGAGCGGTTGGGCACCGTAGCGTACCACCGCTCGTTGGGTGCGGGAGACAAAGCTGTGCCCCTCGGCCCGCTGGGCTTTTTGCAGGGCCACGTTGAAGTCGTTGATCTGCTCGTTGGCTGCTTCGTCCAGCACCTTGCCCTGCAGATGGGGCGGGATGCAGCGATAGGAGAGCAGGTTCATCACCGGAGCAGACATCAGCTCGAAGGCGGGGTCGCTTTCGATGAGCTCGGCCATCAGCCGGGCACGGTCGTAGTTGGCCTCGATAAGCTCGGCATAGCCTTGCTGGCCGAAGAGCTGGAAGGCGGCATCCAGATAGAGGGCATTGGCAGGGCGGGTGCCCTCCAGGGTAAAGCGACCCTGATCGAACGAGGTGGCACGAATGGCGTAGGGGGCCTCACGCTTGACCGCCATCATCAGGTCGGGCTGGCGGCAGAGCAGCATGCCGGTACCGAGCGGCACCAGCAGCTGTTTGTGGCCATCCAGAGTGACGGTATCGGCCCGCTCGATCCCTGCCAGCAGGTCTTGATAGCGGGGAGAGAAGAGGGTCGGACCACCCCAGGCGGCATCCACGTGGAAGTGGAGCTGCTCGCGCTCGGCGATAGCCGCCAGCTCCGGCAGGGGGTCGATGGAGCCAAAGTCAGTACTACCCGCCACGCCAACCAGTGCCAGCACCTTGAGTTTCTGTTCCTTGCACTGGATCAGCGCCTGCTCCAGCGCAGCCAGACTGAGCTGGTTCTGCTCGTCAGTCTCGAGGCGCCAGACGCTGCGGGCGCCCAGTCCCAGCAGATCCATCCCCTTGTCGAAGGAGTAGTGCATCAGCCGTGAACCTAGAATGACGGCGCCCCGATAGCCCTGCTCGTAGAGGGCGAACAGGTTGTCGCCGAAGGCGCGGTTGCGGGCCAGCCACAGTGCCGTGACGTTGGCGATGGTGCCACCGCTGGTCATGACGCCGAGGGCGGCATCCTTGGCATGCATCTGCTCGCCGTAGAAGGCATCGTCCTTGCCATAGATGAGACGGTGCAGCTTGGCCAGCACCTCCCGCTCCAGAAAGCTGAGCAGGCGGGAGGACTCCATCTTCATCGGATTCTGGTTCAGCATCACCAGCAGGCGTGACAGCTCGGCGGTATAGGCCGGCAGTGGCGCCGTCATATGGCCCATGTAGCGTGGCGAGGTGAGGTGCGAGGCGCCGGGTACCAGAGTAGCCAGCCGCGCCAGATACTCCTCGATAGGTTGGCCGACTGCAGGCATGCGGGATTGATCGAGCTGGTGGGTGAACAGGTCGCGCTGATAGGGGGCCTGACTGTCGTCGGAGTGGTGGAAGCTCTCCAGCAAGGTGTTCATCGCCTCGCCAAAGGCGGGATCTGCTTGTGCAAACAGCTCAGTCAACTTCATCAGGTTCTCCAGACCAGGTCACCGGGGTAGGTGTCTATGCCGCTTGTCTCGGGCATCGGCGGCAGAGCATACACCAAAGGGGGGCGGGTGACAGCCACCCCATTTTTTAAGCGAACACTTGTACTCCGAAATGGTGCTGGGTAGAGTGAGCCACAGTTATTGTGGAGTTGATGTTATGAGTGGTGTGATGGATTACTCCCCCCGGGAGGAGCTGGCAAACCGGCTGAGCCACGGTGCGGGATTGTTGCTGGGGATTGTCGGGCTGGTGCTGTTGCTCATCAAAGGATGGGGGCAAGGTACACAGGCGCTGGTGAGCTACAGCCTTTATGGTGGCAGTCTGGTGCTGCTCTATCTCGCCTCGACCCTCTATCACAGCATGGCGGAAGGGCGGGCCAGACGCTGGTGCAAGGTGTTTGATCACTGCGCCATCTATCTGCTGATTGCCGGCACCTATACCCCTTTCCTGCTGGTGGCGCTCGATACGCCGCTGGCGAAGGGGTTGATGGTGGTGATCTGGGCCCTGGCGCTGGCTGGCGTAGTGTTCAAGCTGGTTTTTATCAATCGCTTCAAGAAGTTGTCGCTCTTTACCTACCTGATGTTGGGCTGGCTGTCGCTGGTGGTCATCTACCAGCTCTACATCCATCTGGCCGGTGAGGGGCTGCTGCTGCTCGGGCTTGGTGGCCTTATCTACAGCTTCGGGGTCATCTTCTATGTGGCCAAGCGAATTCCCTACAACCACGCCATCTGGCATCTGTTTGTGCTGGGGGGCAGCATTTGTCACTTTATGGCCATTTACGGCTATGTCGTTTAATTAACCCTTAATTGGTATTTTTGCCGCACCAAAGGATAAATTCGTGCGTTATCACACAGTTGGCGGCATCGTTTGCTGACAAGCTAAGGACAGTTCAATTCGCAAAGGATGCACACAATGAGTGATATCGCGCTTTCCATCAGCATGTTGTCGCTGGTGGCAGTGCTGGGGCTCTGGCTGGGGAACTGGCGAGTCTATGGCGTTGGCTTGGGAATAGGGGGGGTGTTGTTCGGCGGCATCATAGTAGGTCACTTTGCAGGCGCCTCCGATCTCGCGCTGGATGCACAAACGCTTCACTTTATTCAAGAATTTGGCCTGATCCTGTTTGTCTATACCATCGGCATCCAGGTCGGGCCGGGTTTCTTCTCGTCATTGCGCAGTTCGGGTCTCAAACTCAACGCCTTTGCCGCCTTGCTGGTCATCCTTGGCTGCGTGGTGGCCGCTGGCTTGCATCAATTTTTCGATGTGCCGTTGCCGGTCATTCTGGGGGTCTTCTCCGGTGCCGTCACCAATACGCCATCCCTCGGTGCGGGCCAGCAGATCCTGGCCGAGCTGGGCGCCGCGCCCGGTTCTACCGGCCTGATGGGGATGGGATATGCGGTTGCCTATCCGTTTGGTATCTGTGGCATTTTGCTCACCATGTGGCTGGTTCGGGTCTTCTTTCGCATCAAGATCGACGATGAAGCCGCCCAGTTCGAGCTACAAACCGGGAAAACCAAGGAGAGCTTGCAGACCATCAACATCGCGGTACGCAACCCCAATATGCACGGCCTGATGCTGAGCGAGATCCCGAGTCTCGACGAGTCTGATGTTATCTGTTCACGGCTCAAACGGGGCGACGAGCTGATGGTGCCACGGCCAGAATCCCGTATCGAACTGGGTGACTTGCTGCATCTGGTGGGTGAGCGCCATGCGCTGCACAAGGTGTTGCTGGTGTTGGGGGAGGAGGTGGAGACCTCGCTCTCGACCCGGGGCACCGATCTGCGCGTCGAGCGGGTTGTGGTGACCAACGAGCAGGTTCTTGGCAAGAAGATCCGCGATCTGGATATCAAACAACGCTATGACGTGGTGATCTCCCGCCTCAATCGGGCTGGTATCGAGCTGGTACCGACCAGCCAGACCAGCCTGCAGTTTGGCGACATTCTCAACCTGGTGGGGCGCCTCGACGCCATCGAAGCGGTGACCAATGTGGTCGGCAACGTGCAGCAAAAACTGCAGCAGGTGCAGATGTTGCCGGTATTTATCGGGATTGGCCTTGGCGTATTGCTCGGCTCCATCCCCTTCTACCTGCCCGGTTTCCCGGCCGCCCTCAAATTGGGTCTGGCGGGTGGGCCGCTGGTGGTGGCACTGATCCTGTCGCGGATCGGCAGCATCGGCAAGCTCTACTGGTTCATGCCCCCCAGTGCCAACCTGGCGCTGCGGGAGATCGGCATTGTACTTTTTCTGGCGGTGGTCGGATTCAAGTCCGGTGCCGGTTTCGTCGACACCCTGATCAACGGTGATGGCCCGGCCTGGATGCTCTACGGCATGGCGATCACCCTGATCCCGCTGCTGGTGGTCGGTGTGCTGGCGCGCCTCTACGGCAAGATGAATTATCTGACCCTGTGCGGCTTGCTGGCCGGCTCCATGACTGATCCTCCCGCGCTGGCTTTTGCCAACGCCATGCATCCGACCAGCGGGGCCAGCGCCCTCTCCTATGCCACCGTTTACCCTCTGGTCATGTTCCTGAGGATCATCTCGCCACAGCTGCTGGCTATCATCCTCTGGGCGGGAGCCTAGGGTTAATCCTGACGGGAGCATGCCTTGTCATGCTCCCGTCATCATTCTGTAATTTATTGATAATTTTGGTTTTTGCCATTCTCACAACCTCGTTTTACACACTTCTGTCTGGCTGAACAGTTCAGCCTCAAATCGGTCTATCCTTTCGAATTTTCGAGCTGGTTATTTTTCCCCTCAGTCTGCAAAGTAGGCTGTGGCTTATTGCATTCAAATCAGGATTCAGGAGAGAACATGATTACCAATGCCGTTACCTTGGAACAGGGCGTAACCGTAACCCAACTCAAAGGACAAATTTATCTGGTTGCCGCAGATGGCAGCCGGAAGCTGTTGGCTGAAGGTGATGTGCTGCCTAAAGGGGCGGTGATCATGTCGCCGGATGGCGCCAGTTTCATGGGCGGCGGACAGTCGTTCAATGTGCAACCAGCCAGCGAGCAGAGTGAGCCTGCCGAAGAGGGGGATGCTCCCCAGCTGGCGCAAAACGGCGCTGCAGGTACTCCTGATGATATCAATGCCTTGCAACAGGCAATCTTGGGTGGGGCTGACCCGACCCAGGCTTTTGAAGCTTCCGCAGCAGGCGGTGCACCTGCTGCCGGTGGTGGCGGTATTGGGGGCGTCGCCGGTGCCAGTGGCAACGGCGGTTTTGTCACCATAGACCGTACCGGTTCAGCAACCATTGCTGAAGCTACCTTCGATACCACCTACAACACCAATGGCGAGCCACCGCTGGGTGCTGCTGGCGAAGATGAAGTATTCGACCTTACGCCGCCCACCATTTCCGTGGTTGCGCCAGATAACACCAATGACACTACTCCGACCCTGACCGGGACCACGGATGCTCCTGCTGGCAGCACCGTCACCCTGCTGGTCACCGATGCAAACGGTAATCAACAAACTCTGACCGCTATCGTCACACCCAGCGGTACCTTCACCGTGGATGTGGTCACCCCATTGGCCGAGGGCACCTATACCGTCACTGCCACAGTGACCGATCCTGCGGGGAATACCGGCAGTGCGACTGATTCAGGGAGTGTGGATGTAACAGCTCCAGCGATCACCGTTGATGCGCCCGACAATACCAATGACACCACCCCGACCATCACTGGTACTAGCAATGCGGTTCCAGGCAGCACGGTCACTCTTGTGGTGACCGATGCCAATGGCACTCAGCAAACCCTGACTACCACCGTGCAACCGGGTGGTGGTTACAGCGTGGATGTCACCACTCCGTTGGCGGAAGGCAGCTATCAAGTAACGGCCAGCGTCACCGATCCGGCAAGCAACACCGGCACCGCGACCGACGATGGCAGCGTGAATATTGATGAGTCGGTCGATGCAGTCAATGACGAGTACGAGGTCAACGAAGATGGCTCGGTGACCCTGACCCTGCTGGCCAACGACAAGGCGCCGGATGGCGGGCTAGCAATTCAGTCCATCAACGGCGTCGAGCTGACCGGTGGTGCGCAGACCATCGCGGTACAGGGCGGCAATGTCGTGATTGCGGCGGATGGCAGCATCAGCTTTGTGCCGGGCAAGGACTTCAACGGTGAGATCAGCTTTAACTATGTGGCCGAAGACGTTGACGGCGATACCGACAGTGCCAAAGTCAACATCACCGTCAAGCCAGTGGACGACGCGACGGTCGTGGCGCCGGACAGCAACACCGTGACCGAAGACACCCCGCTGGTGGTGGCTGCCGATAAGGGGCTGCTGGCGA